>RBWT01000199.1 GCA_004010275.1 Streptomyces huasconensis | reverse complement strand
TGGGGGGGCTGTTACGGGTACCGTCCTCGCCCTCATCGGCGGTCCGTCCCGGCAGGTCGTCCACGTCGAGGACGCGGAGGGTGCCCGTGGCCGCGGGGCGGGGTGTCGGGGGAGCCGGGCGGAGGCGGGTGGGGGCGGTGGGGCATCGCTGTCCCTGGCGGGCGCGGCGCTGTGGGAGCCCGTGAACTCTCCGGCCGTCGCGTCCGCGACGCGCGGCGGGACCGGCGACGCGGACGCCGGCCGGGGTGCCGCCCTCTCGTGCCGCGGACCCGTCGCCGCGGCGCGGAGCTGCCGGGCCCCTGCGGCGGGCGGCTTCGTTGAAGGGGGCCAGGAGGTCTGCCACGCGGGACGCCTGGTCGGGCTCCTCGGCGGTCGAAGCCGGTGTAGGCCGCGTCCGTCCCGGTTCCGTCGGCGGCCTTGCGCGACTCGGCCCTGCGCGACGCGGTGACGCCCGTACCCCGTCCCTTCGGGCGCGGCGCGGTCAGGAGCCAGTCGTCGTCGACCGGGGGGCGCACGTCGGGGAAGCGGGCGGAGGGGGGGCGGAGGCGGCTCGTCCGGTGGGGTGCTGGGGCGAGGCGGCACGGTGGGGCGCGGGGGAATCGGGGTGCGGCCCGCCTCCGTGCTCATGCTCCCCCGTCTCCTCGCGCTCCGGCTGCCGGAACGCTCGGCCCGGCGAGGCTCCGTGCGCGTCACTCTACGGGCAGACGCAGGCCGGGCGGGAACTCGGTCCACGGCCCCGGGCGATCTGCCCGGATCATCCCCCTACCCTCGGGTAACCGTGTCTGGCAGGCTTCGGCCATGACTGCCCGTGCCGCAGACCGTGCCGCAGACAGGGCCCGTTACGACCGGGCCACCGCCCACCTCGACGCGCCCCTCGCCCTCGTCGATCTGGCGGCTTTCGACGCCAACGCCGACGACCTCGTACGCCGGGCCGGGGGGAAGCCGATCCGCGTCGCCAGCAAGTCCGTGCGCTGCCGGGCCCTGCTGGAACGGGTCCTGGCCCGCGAGGGCTTCGCCGGGATCATGTCCTTCACGCTCGCCGAGTCGCTGTGGCTCGCCCGCTCCGGCTTCGACGACGTCCTGCTCGCCTACCCCTCCGCCGACCGCGCCGGCTTCGCCGAACTGACCGCCGATCCCCGGCTCGCGGCGGCCGTGACCGTGATGGTCGACGACCCGGCGCAGCTGCGGCTGATCGACGAGGCCAGGGCCAGCGGGGCCGAAGAGGTGCGCGTCTGCCTGGAGTTGGACACCTCCTTCCGGCCGCTGGGCGGCAAGGTGCGGATCGGCGCCCTGCGCTCGCCCCTGCACTCCCCCGCGCAGGTGGCCGCCCTCGCCCGGGCGATCACCCGGCGGCCCGGTTTCCGTCTCGTGGGCGTCATGGCGTACGAAGGCCATGTCGCGGGGGTGGGTGACGCGGTCGAGGGGCACGCGGCGCGCTCGCGGGCGATCCGGCTGATGCAGGCGCGGCCCGCAAGGAGCTGGCAGAGCGCCGGGCGCGGGCCATCGACGCCGTGCGGGCGGTCGCGCCGGACCTGGAGTTCGTGAACGGCGGCGGGACGGGCAGCGTGCAGCACACCGCGGCCGAGCGCGCGGTGACGGAGATCGCCGCCGGGTCGGGGCTGTTCGTGCCGCGGCTCTTCGACCACTACACGTCGTTCAGCGGGCGTCCGGCGGCGCTGTTCGCGCAGCCCGTGGTGCGCAGGCCGGGCCCGGGCACGGTGACGGTGCTGGGCGGCGGCTATCCCGCGTCGGGGGTCGCGGGCCCGGACCGCTCACCGGTGCCGTATCTCCCGGAAGGGCTGCGGTACGACCCGCAGGAGGGCGCGGGCGAGGTGCAGACGCCGCTGCACGGGCTCGCGGCGGACGATCTGCGGATCGGCGACAAGGTGTGGTTCCGGCACGCGAAGGCCGGGGAGCTGTGTGAGCGGTTCGACGCGCTGCTGCTGGTGGAGGGCGACCGGGTGACGGGGAGCGTGCCGACGTACCGGGGCGAGGGCCGCACCTTCCTGTGATCCCGCCCGCCCCTTACGAATCCGGTCCCACGAGCCCGGTCCTACGAGTCCGGTCCTACGAGTCCGGCGTCGCGCCGACGTCCTCGCCGACGCCGCCGCCCGTCGCGTTGTCCCCGACCGAACGGATGCCCTTGACAATGCGGTCCATGTCGCTGAGGGGTGGCGCGGCCTCGGCGATGTCGATGGAGAGGCGGACGATGACCATCGGTTCGGAGCCGATGCTGGACTTGAAGGCGACCGACTGCACATACCCTCCGGCGCCCTTGCCGGTCCGTACCTTCCAGCGGACGTAGTAGCCGCTGCGGCCCGCGACGGCGACCGTGCCTTCCTTGGCCTTCGTGTGTCCGCTCACGCCGCCGTAGTGCTCGTTGTCGAGGACGTCCTTGCCGTAGACGCTGTCGGTCGCGTCCTTGATGTCGCCTCGGGCCAGGGCCTTGGGCGACGTCTCGTCGGTGGAGGTCACCGTGTGCGAGGTGACCTCGCCGTAGCGGCAGAGGCCCGGGTCGCCCGGGCAGTCGAAGGTGTCCGGCGTCTGGAGGGTCGGCTCGTCGTTGATGACGCCCTCCGCCTTCTCCCAGCCGTCGATGACGGGGAGCGTGATGCCGTTGAGGTCGTCGACGAGGACGTTCGGGTCCGAGGTCGGCGAGGCCGACTTCGACTCGGTTGCGGTCGCGGTCGGCGTCGGGCCGGTGGTGGCCGACGGGCTCGGCGCGGGGCCGCCGCCCCGCGGGTCGCCGTCGTCCTTGCCGAGGACGACCACACCGGTGACGATCACCGTGACGAGGACGACTCCGGCGGCGGCGAGCGCGATGACCTTCGCCCGGCCGCCGCCGGAGGAGGCCGCGGGCGCCATCACCGCGGTCGCCGCCGGGTCCGGTGCCGGGCCGGAGCCCTGCTGCACCGGCGCCGCCTGGGCGTGCCCGGGGGTGCGCCGGTGCTCGGTCCAGGCGGTTCCGTCCCACCAGCGCTCGACGGCGGGCTGGTTCGGGTCCGGGTACCAGCCGGGCGGAGGTGTCATGCTCATCCCGGCACTCTAGGGCGTGACCCGAACGTCAGTACACCGAGTCCCGCTGGTCGGGCACGACCGAGCCGTCGTCGCGGAGCACCGGGCCCTTGCGGCCGTCGTGTTCGTTGTACGCGGCGGTCGAGCACGGGTACGTGCCGCTCTTCCGCGGCATCGGCTCGATGAACATCGGGTTCACGACCCAGCGGCCGTCGGCGTTGTCGTACGCGCGGCACATGAACTCGCTCTTGTTGCGGTTCAGCACGAGGTGCGCGCCGGTGGCGTCGCCGACGAACGTCACGTCGGTGTCGGCGTCACCGCTCCCGAGCGCGATGCGGTGGTCCCAGTCCTGCTTCTCCCAGGCCGACTTGCCCTTGACCTTGAAGATCTCCTGGTTGATGAAGCAGCGCTTGCCGTCGATGTACGGGATGGCCTCGCCCTTGTTGACGGGCACATCGCCGCAGCCCTGGTTCCAGGTGGTGATGCGGCCCTCGCGGTCCAGGACGGAGCGGATGGCGATGGTGTGCGCGCGGTCGATGCCGACGCTCCTGGACCACACCTCGGCGACCGGCTCGGAGCCCGCCGAGACGATGTAGACGTCGAAGCCGGCCTTCTTCAGGGTGCGGATCAGGTCGCGCTGCTGGTCGTAGTAGCGGACGTAGCCGGGGAGTTCGTGGGTGCCAACGGTCTGGGTGGCGCCGATCGGGGCGGCGAGCGCCTCCTTGCGGGCCTTCGCGGCGTACGACTCCAGTTCGGGGACGGTGTGCCCGGCGAAGAGCTGCGGCACCCAGGCGTACTGCGGGACGGTGTGGCGGTGGTCCCACTCGCCCGCGAAGGCGGCGGCGCCGCTCATGGTCTTCCCGTCCTCGCGGATCTCGAAGATCTCGTCCGCGCAGGCGGTGTCCTTGGAGGTCGGCAGGGGCCTGCCGACGGGTACGTCGGTGCCGCAGGCCTCGGTGAGGGCGCGGTCCGCCGCGTCGGTCATCCACTTGCTGGTGGACTTCCAGCTCTTGGGGCGGAGGATTTTGTCGTGCCGCAGGGACCAGGCGATGGTCGCGTCGGTGACGTCGTTCTTGGCGACGGTGTTGTCCCAGTCGAAGGCGGCGACGGGACGCTTCTGGCCGTGTCCGAGGCGGGGGTTCGAGCAGCTGCCGCGCTCGTCGATCATCCGCTGGAGCCTGGCGCGGTTGTCGCCGTGCCAGGTGAGCTTCTTCGACAGCTGGGGGCAATGCGCGCTGTGGACACGGGGATTCGAGGAATGCGCGGCCGTGGCGGCGACCGCGGGGAGAGCTGCCGGCACGGCTGCCAGGGTGGCGGCCGCGGCCAGGGTCAGCGCCAAGATGTTTCTGTTACGCATGTGAGTGGACCGTACATTCTTTCTGCGGGTCTGACGACGCCTGCCGGGGATCAGGGAGTTCGCGTGGGCGCGTGGACCGTGTCCCGCTGGTCGGGGATCACGGAGCCGTCGGTGCGGCGCACCGGGCCCGCGTCGCCGTTCCGTTCGGTGTAGCCGGTGGTGGCGCACAAGTACGGGTCGGTCTTCGCGCCCTTGGGCTCGATGAACATGGGGTTGATCAGCCAGCGGCGGTCGGCGTTGTCGTAGGCGCGGCACATCAGTTCGTTCTTGTTGCGGTTCAGGACGAGCCGCAGGGCGGTGGCGTCGCGCAGGAAGGAGATGTCGGTGTCGGAGTCGCCCGCGGCGAACACCTGCCGCTTCGCCGCCGGTCGCACCTTCTCGGCGGCGGCGCCGCGCATCCCGTAGATCTCCTGGTTGATCCAGCAGCGCTTGCCGTCGATGTACGTGATCATCGAGTCGTCGCCGTCCCGCACGGTGCCGCAGCCCTTGAGGTGGGCGGTGTGACGGCCGTGCGCGGTGACGTTGCGGATGCCGAGGGTGTGCCGGGCGTCGATGCCGACGCTGCGGGACCAGACCTCGGCGACCGGCTCGGGGGACGCGGAGACGACGTACACGTCGAAGCCGGCCTTCTTCAGGGTGCGGATGAGGTCGCGCTGCTGGTCGTAGTAGCGGACCCAGCCGGTGGCCTGGCCGGTGCCGACGCGCTGCCGCGTGCCGATGGGCGCGGCGAGGTTCTCCGTGCGGGCGGCGGCGGCGAACCGCTTGACCTGGGGGGTGGACCAGCCGCGGGTGAGCTGGGCGAGCCAGGCGTACTGCGGCTCCATGCGGCGGTGGTCGAACCCGGCGAAGGCGGCCTTGCCGGTGGTCGTGGTGCCCTCGCCGTAGACGGAGTGATCTCGTCGCGCAGGCGGCGCCCCGGGCGGTGTTCCGGTGGGTGGGCAGCATGGTGCCGGTGGCCGGGCAGGCCTTGGTCAGGGCCTTCGCCGCCGGGTCGGTCAGATAGCGGCTGGTGGTGTGCCAGTCGCCGCCCTGGGGCGTGCGTATCTTGCCGTGGCGCAGCAGCCAGAACATGGTGGCGTCGCCGACGTCGTTCTTGATGACGGTGTTGTCCCAGTCGAAGACGGCGACCGGCTTGGCGCCGCCCGTGCGCTGCCCGGGGCCGCAGTGGCCGTACGTGTCGATCAGGTGCTGGAGCCGCGCCTTGTTCTCGCCGTACCAGCCGTGCGAGACGGTGAGGTCGGGGCAGGCCGCGGGCCGCGCCCGGGGTTCGGGCTGGGTGGCTTCGGCGGTGGCCTGGACGGCGGCGAGACCGGCGGAGGCGACGGCGAGTACGGCTGCGGCCGCGACGGCGCGGCGCTTGAAGTTCACGAACACACTCCCGTGCTACGGCAGGCCGGCCGGGCGCCGTGCGCGCCCGGCCGACCTGGGGGTGGCTGCTGGGTGAACAGCCCGGAGTCCTACACCGGGGTGACGTACGCCCCGGAGATGCCGCCGTCGACGAGGAAGTCCGTGGCGTTCACGAACGAGGAGTCGTCGCTGGCGAGGAACGCCACGGCGGCGGCCATCTCGTCGGCCTCGGCGAAGCGGCCCACGGGGATGTGCACGAGGCGGCGGGCGGCGCGCTCGGGGTCCTTGGCGAAGAGTTCCTGGAGGAGCGGGGTGTTGACCGGGCCGGGGCAGAGCGCGTTGACGCGGATGCCCTCGCGGGCGAACTGGACGCCCAGCTCGCGGGACATGGCGAGGACGCCGCCCTTGGACGCGGTGTAGGAGATCTGCGAGGTCGCCGCGCCCATCCGCGCCACGAAGGAGGCGGTGTTGATGATCGAGCCCTTGCCCTGGCGCCGCATGTAGGGGATGGCGGCCTTGCAGCAGAGGTAGACGGAGGTGAGGTTGGCCTCCTGGACGCGCTTCCAGGCCTCCAGGCCGGTGTCCAGGATGGAGTCGTCGTCGGGCGGCGCGATGCCCGCGTTGTTGAAGGCGATGTCGACGGAGCCGTAGGTGTCGAAGGCCACCCTGAAGAGCGCCTCGACCTCCTCGGCGTCGGTCACGTCGACCTTCACGAAGGTCCCGCCGACCTCCTCGGCGGCTTCCTTGCCCGCCCGCTCGTCGATGTCGCCGCAGACGACGTTGGCGCCCTCGGAGGCGAGGCGGCGCGCGGCGGCGAGGCCGATGCCGCTGCCGGCCGCCGGTGACGACGGCGGTGCGGCCGACGAGGCGGCGGCAGATGTTCTGCTCAGTCACTGTGCGGGACCTTCCGTGCTGATGAAGACGTTCTTGGTTTCCGTGAAGGCGTGGAGGGCGTCCGGGCCGAGTTCGCGGCCGAGCCCAGACTGTTTGTAGCCGCCGAAGGGGGTCCAGTAGCGGACGCTGGAGTGCGAGTTGACGGAGAGGTTCCCGGCCTTGACGGCCTGGGAGACGCGCAGGGCGCGGCCCACGTCCCGGGTCCAGAGGGAGCCGGACAGGCCGTACTCGGTGGCGTTGGCGAGCCGGACCGCGTCGGCCTCGTCCTCGAAGGGGATGACGACGGCGACGGGTCCGAAGACCTCCTCCGCGGCCACCGGAGCGTCCGGGGCGACGTCGGTGAGCAGCGTCGGCGGGAACCAGAAGCCGGGGCCCTCGGGGGCCGTGCCGTGGATGCCGTCGCCGGGGGTGACGTAGGAGCGGACGCGGTCCAGCTGGGACCGGGAGATCAGGGGGCCCATCTGGGTCTTCTCGTCGGCCGGGTCGCCCACCACGATCGACTCGATCGCGGGCGCCACGATCTCCAGGAAGCGGTCGTACACCGAACGCTGGACGAGGACGCGGGTGCGGGCGCAGCAGTCCTGGCCGGAGTTGTCGAGGTACGACATGGGGGTGGCGAGGGCGGCGGCCTCCACGTCGGCGTCGGCGAAGACGATGTTGGGGCTCTTGCCGCCGAGTTCGAGGGTGAGCCGCTTCACCCGGTCGGCGCACTTGGCCATGATCTGCTTGCCGACGCGGGTGGAGCCGGTGAACACGATCTTGGCGACGCCGGGGTGCTCGACGAGCGCGTCGCCCGCGACGGCGCCCTCGCCGGGCAGGACCTGGAAGAGGCCTTCGGGCAGCCCCGCCGCCAGGGCGGAGTCGGCGAGGCGCAGCGCGGTGAGAGCGTCGTCTCGGCGGGCTTGAGGATCACCGCGTTGCCCGCGGCGAGGGCGGGCGCCGTGCCCCAGGCGGCGATCGGCATCGGGAAGTTCCAGGGGGCGATGACGCCGACGACCCCGAGGGGCTCCAGGAGGGTGACGTTCAGGCCGCCGGGTACGGGGATCTGCCGGCCGCTCAGCCGTTCGACTCCCCCGGCGGAGAAGTCGAGCAGGTCGCGGACGTTGCCCGCCTCCCAGCGGGCGTTGCCGATGAGGTGACCGGCCTCGCGCACCTCGAGCTGCGCCAGCTCTTCGAGGTGGACGTCGACCTGGGCGGCGAAGCGGCGCAGCAGGCGGGCCCGGTCGGCGGGGGCGGTGGCCGCCCACCGTTCCTGGGCGCGCGCGGCGCGGGCGACGAGCGTCGTCACGTCCTGTGCGGTGGCGGCGGGGACGGTCGCGACGACCTCTTCCGTCGCCGGATTCAGTACGTCGAGTTTCGATGCGCCGAGGTTCGATGCGTCGCGCTGCGATGCGTCGAGTGGTGATGCGTCAAGCAAGGGTGCCTCACATACGTTCGAAGGAGCGGCGGAGCTCCCAGTCGGTCACCGCGGAGTCGAAGGCTGCCAGCTCGACCCGGGCCATGTTGCGGTAGTGCGCGACCACCTCGTCACCGAAGGCGGCCTTGGCGATGGCGCTGTTCTCCCACAGCTCGGCGGCCTCCCGCAGGGTGGTGGGAACGTGTTCGTAGTCGCCGGTGTAGGCGTTGCCGGTGCACTCCTCCGGCAGTTCGAGCTGCTGCTCTATGCCGTACAGACCGGCGGCGACCAGGCCCGCGACGGCGAGGTACGGGTTCACGTCGCCGCCCGGCAGCCGGTTCTCGAAGCGCAGCGAACGGCCGTGGCCGACGACGCGCAGGGCGCAGGTGCGGTTGTCGTAGCCCCAGGCGGCGGCGGTCGGCGCGAAGGAGCCGGGGACGAACCGCTTGTAGGAGTTGATGTGGGGCGCGTAGAGGAGGGAGAACTCGCGCAGCGCGGCGAGCTGTCCGGCGAGGAAGTGCCGCATGACGGGCGACATGCCGCCGGGGTCGTCCTGGGAGCCCCGCATGGCGTTGTCGCCTTCGGCGTCCTGGAGCGAGAGGTGGATGTGGCAGGAGTTGCCCTCGCGCTCGTTGAACTTGGCCATGAAGGTGAGCGAGACGCCTTCCTGGGCCGCGATCTCCTTGGCGCCGGTCTTGTAGATGGCGTGCTGGTCGCAGGTGACGAGGGCCTCGTCGTAGCGGAACACGATCTCGTGCTGGCCGGGGTTGCACTCGCCCTTGGCGGACTCGACGACGAGCCCGGCGGCCGTCATGTCGTTGCGGATGCGGCGCAGGAGCGGCTCGATGCGGCCGGTGCCGAGGACGGAGTAGTCGATGTTGTACTGGTTGGCCGGGGTGAGGTTCTTGTACCTGGCGTCCCAGGCCTGCTCGTAGGTGTCCTTGAAGACGATGAACTCCAGCTCGGTGCCGACGTGGGCGGTGTAGCCCAGCTCGGCGAGGCGCTCCAGCTGGCGGCGGAGGATCTGCCGGGGGGCGGCGACCACGGGTGAGCCGTCGCTCCAGGCGAGGTCGGCGATCAGCATCGCGGTGCCGTCGTTCCAGGGGACGCGGCGCAGGGTGGTGAGGTCGGCGTGCATGGCGAAGTCGCCATAGCCGCGGTCCCAGGAGGACATCTCGTATCCGTCGACGGTGTTCATCTCCGGGTCGACGGCGAGGAGGTAGTTGCAGCCCTCCGTGCCGTGTTCGAGGACCTCGTCGAGGAAGAAGCGGGCGGCGAACCGCTTGCCCTGGAGCCGCCCCTGCATATCGGGGAAGGCCAGGACGACAGTGTCGATCTCGCCGCTCGCGACCAGAGCCGTCAGCTCCTGGACGGTGAGCGGGGGTGTGCGGTCTGCCACGGGAAATGCCTCCTTGGGTCAGCCGGGAGCAATAAGGTATTGCGGAGAACCTTTGCTTGGGAAGGGGGTACGGACATGTCGCACTCGGAAGATCCATCGGAAGACCACACGGAAGAGCACACGCGAGAGCACCCAGAAGAGGGCAGACCGCCCGCGACACAGGACGACGACCGGCTGACTCCGGTGCTGCGCCCGGTGCGGGCGGGCAACGGCTTCGAGGAGGCCCTGGAGCAGATCCTCCAGGTGGTCCGCCTCGGTCTGGTGCCGGGCGGCGAACGCCTGCCGTCGGAGCGGGAGCTGGCCGACCGCCTCGGCATCAGCCGGGTCACGCTGCGCGAGGTCCTGAAGGTGCTGACCAGCCAGGGCCTGGTCGAATCGCGCCGCGGACGGTACGGCGGTACGTTCGTGCGCCCGCGCCCCGAGGCGCCGGGCAAGGACGAGCTGCGGCGCCGCATCAAGGACGTCGACGTGGAGGACGCGCTGCGCTTCCGCGAGGTCCTGGAGGTGGGCGCGGCCGGACTCTGCGCGGCGCACGGCCTCACCGACGAGCAGGCGGACCGGCTGCGCGCGGCGCTCGCGCAGACCCATGACGCGCCCCTGTCGGAGTACCGCCGCGTGGACACGCTGCTGCATCTCACCCTCGCCGAGCTGTGCGGCTCGCCGACGCTGACGGCGCAGTACACGGCGTGCGCGCGACCGTCAACGACCTCCTGGACTGCATCCCGCTGCTCGTACGCAACCTGGAGCACTCGCAGCGCCAGCACACCGCGCTCGTCGGGGCGGTGCTGGACGGGGACGCGGACGGGGCGCGGGAGATGATGCGGGAGCACTGCGCGGGGACGGCGGCGCTGCTGCGGGGTTTCTTGACCTAAGGGGCGTGAGGGATGTGAGGGATTCGGGGAACGAGAGGGACGTGAGGGGTGATTAACCGCGGTGTAACGCAGGGGTCTTGATTTCTCACCCCCGGCCCGGCAAAGGTATGGATTCGTTCCATTGAGTCACCCTGCCGCCAAGCCGACCGCAGTGCCGCCGCCGCATAGGAGCCGTGCCATGACCGTGGAGTCCAGCAGTCCGAGCCCCGCCGAACCGGCGGACGACCCCGCGGACGACTACCTGGAGCGCAGGACGCTCCGCCGGGGCAGCGCGGGCTGGCTGCTCCTGACCGGTCTCGGCGTCGCGTACGTCGTCTCCGGCGACTACTCGGGGTGGAACTTCGGCCTGGCGGAGGGCGGCTTCGGCGGCCTCGCCATCGCGATGGTCCTCATGGGCGTGATGTACGCGTGCATGGTCTTCTCGCTCGCCGAGCTGTCGTCCGTCCTGCCGACGGCGGGCGGCGGCTACGGCTTCGCGCGCCGGGCGCTCGGCCCGTGGGGCGGCTTCCTCACCGGAACCGCGATCCTCATCGAGTACGTCCTCGCGCCCGCCGCGATCTCCATCTTCATCGGGGACTACGTCGAGTCGCTCGGCCTCTTCGGCCTCACCTCGGGCTGGCCGGTCTACCTCGCCTGCTTCGTCCTCTTCATCGGCATCCACCTGTGGGGCGTCGGCGAGGCGCTGCGCTTCAGCTTCGTGGTGACCGGCATCGCGGTGGCGGCGCTGCTGGTCTTCGCGGTCGGCGCGTTCCTGGAGTTCGACGCCTCGAAGCTGAACGACATCCCCGTGGAGGCGGACGCGTTCGGCGCCAACTCCTGGCTGCCGATGGGGCTGTTGGGCATCTGGGCGGCGTTCCCGTTCGGCATGTGGTTCTTCCTCGGCGTCGAGGGCGTGCCGCTGGCGGCCGAGGAGACCAAGGACCCGGCACGCACGCTGCCGCGGGCCATCCGCTGGTCGATGGCCATCCTCGTGGTGCTCGCGCTCCTCACCTTCTTCGCCTCGGCGGGCGCGCGCGGCGCGAACGCGCTCCAGGAGGCGGGCAACCCGCTGGTGGAGGCGCTGCAACCGGACGGCGAGCGCCGGCGCTCAGCCGCGTCGTCAACTACGCGGGGCTGGCCGGCCTGGTGGCCTCCTTCTTCTCGCTCATCTACGCGGGCTCGCGCCAGCTCTTCGCGCTCTCCCGCGCCGGGTACCTCCCCCGCTTCCTCTCCCTCACCAGCAGCCGCAAGGCCCCCTAACCTCGTCTGCTCGTGCCCGGCGCGATCGGCTTCGGGCTCGCCGCGGCGACCGGGGACGGGGCGCGCATGCTGAACGTCGCGGTGTTCGGCGCCACCATCTCGTACGCCCTGATGTCGCTCTCGCACATCGTGCTGCGCCGCCGCGAGCCGGGCCTGGAGCGGCCGTACCGCACCCCGGGCGGCGTCCTCACCTCGTCGGTCGCGCTGGTCCTCGCCTGTGCGGCGCTGGTCGCGACGTTCCTGGTGGACGTGACGGCGGCGCTGATCGCGCTCGCGGTGTACGTGGTGGCCATCGCGTACTTCGGGATGTACAGCCGCAAGCACCTCGTGGCGCGCGCGCCGGAGGAGGAGTTCGCGGCGCTGGCGGCCGCCGAGGCGGAGTTGGCCCGCGACTGACCACCATGGCAAGGAGAACGGTGAAGGAGAACGCAGTGAGCGGCAGGCCGCTGATCGGCGTCAGCACCTACCTGGAGGAGAAGGCGACCTGGCGTGTGTGGGAGCTGCCCTCGGTCCTGCTGCCGGCCGGGTATCCGCGCCTGGTGCAGCGGGCGGGCGGCATCGCCACGCTGCTGCCGCCGGACGATCCCGCGTACGCGGCGTCCGTCGTCGCCCGTCTCGACGGCGTGGTCATCTCGGGCGGGCCCGTCGTCGAGCCCGTGCGGTACGGCGCGGAGCGCGAGGAGCACACGGGGCCGCCGGCGCGGGAGCGGGATGCCTGGGAACTCGCCCTGATCGAGGCCGCGTTGGAGGCCGGGAAGCCTCTGCTCGGCATCTGCCGGGGCATGCAGCTGCTGAACGTGGCACTCGGCGGGACGCTGGTGCAGCACATGGACGGGCACACCGTGGCGCCGGGCGTCTTCGGGGCCCACGCGGTGAAGCCGGTGCCGGGCACGCTGTACGAGTCGATCGTGCCGGACGCCTCCACCGACGTGCCGACCTACCACCACCAGGCCGTGGACCGCCTCGGCGAGGGCCTCACAGTATCGGCGTACGCGACGGACGGCACCCCGGAGGCCATCGAACTCCCGCCCCCCTCCTGGGCGTTGGGCGTGCAGTGGCACCCGGAGATGGGTACGGACACCCGCGTCATGGCCGCGCTGGTCCGAGCCGCCTCCTGAGCCGGTCGACGGCGGCCCGCACCCTGGGCCCCCTGGAAGGCCCGCAGGGTCGGCAGCCCCGGCGGGGCGGTGGCTCCTGCCGGGCGACAGCACCACCGGGCGGTGGCTCCGCTGAGGCGGGGACCCTTCAGGGCCCGGCCCTGCTGAGCAGTGGCTCCGCCGAGCCATGCCTCTGCCGCGCACGTCACGGCCGTCCCCTGCCCCTTCCCGCCCCGCGTCAGCGTCAGCAGGTCCCGGCCGGTCCGGCCGGGCGGTGGCCGGTCGGCCAGACCGCCCGCAGCTCCCGGCGCAGGCGGACGTCCTTCAGGGGGATCTCCACCAGGCGCCGCGCTCCAGCTCCTCGCCCACCGCGAGCTCGCTCAAGACCGAGGGGCCCGCCCCGCTGACGGCCGACGCCTTGACCGCCGTCGTGGACGACAGTTCGATCAGCGGGCGGGCGAGGCCGCCGAGCGCCGCGTCGAGGACCTGCCGGGTGCCCGACCCCTCCTCGCGCAGGATCAGCGGCGTCGCGGCCAGTTCCTCGGCGGCCAGCGGCTTCCCGCGCCGCGCCCACGGGTGCCCCGGCGCCGTCACGACGACCAGGCGGTCATGGGCGATGACCACGCCGTCGAGCCGCCGGGCACGGTCAGCCCCTCGACGAAGCCGAGGTCCGCCTCCCCGGCGAGCAGCCGGGCCGCCACGGCCGCGGAGTTGCCGGCCAGCAGCGAGACCGCCGTGTCCGGCCGCTGGGTCCGCAGGGCGATCAGCCAGCCCGGCAGCAGATACTCGGCGATCGACACGCTCGCCGCGACCGCAGCCGCGAGTCCCGCCGGTCACGCAGCGCCTGCGCCCCGGCGTCGAAGGCCTCCGCCGCCTCCACGATCCGCCCGGCCCAGTCGGTGACGAGCGCCCCGGCGGCCGTGAGCCGCGAGACGCGGTGACGTCGACGAGCGCGACGCCGCGGGCTGCCGCTCCATGGCACGGACCCTGCTGCTCGCCGCGGGCTGGGTGATGCCCAGCTCCCGCGCGGCCCGCCCGAGGCTGCCGAGTCGGGCCACGGCCAGCAGCAGCTGGAGCGCCCCGAGGTCGGGCACCCGGTGCGCGAGCGACGGCACCGGTCCCGACGCCTCCGCCGGCGCGGACGAGGGAGCGGGAGAGGGAGAGGGAGCGGAGAAAGCGGGCTGGCTCATAAAGGCAGCTTATGCCCCCATAGGTCAATACTCCCTGGTGGCCGCCCCGCACCCGTACGACCGTGGACGCATGGTCACC
>RBWT01000198.1 GCA_004010275.1 Streptomyces huasconensis | reverse complement strand
GCCCCACCGCAACCCCACCAAACCCCTCCCCCAAACCGCCCACACGGACGCACCCGGTTCGACACGCCCGGAAACTCCCCTTTGGTGGGGGTATCGGCTCGTTCGATCACCAGTCACCAGAACCTGGAGGGCGCTGTGCGGCAGCCGGAGGGTTACGACTACGACACCCACAGCACGCTCGCCGGCCCGCTCACCGAGCCGCGCGGCGGCAAGGACGGCGGCGGCAACGGCGGCGGCTATCAAGTCCAGTACCGCAAGCTTCTCTCCTCGGAGCCCCACCGAATACGGGCCGTGTTCCTCATGACACTGGCCCCCGTGCTCACGGGCCTCCTGCTCGTCTACCTCGTCTGGCCCACCCACTGGACCGAACGCGAGGGCGGCGAACGCTGGCTCATCGGCCTCGACGTCACGATGCTCGTGGCGATCGGCCTGATCGAGCTGTTCATGCTGGTCAACGTCATATCGATCGCCCACGCCACGATGGTCGCGAGGGACCCGGTCCCGGTCACCCCGGAGGAAGGCACCCGCGTCGCCTTCCTCACCACGTACGTGCCGGGCAAGGAACCCCTCTCCATGGTCCGGGCCACCCTCGAGGGCGCGGTGCGGATACACCACACGGGCCCCCTGGACGTATGGCTCCTGGACGAGGGGAACGACCCCGAGGCGAAGGCGCTCTGCGAGGAGCTGGGCGTACGGCACTTCACACGCCTCGGCGTCCCGGAGTGGAACCGCGAGAAGGGCCCGCACAAGGCCCGCACCAAGCACGGCAACTACAACGCCTGGCTGGCGATGCACCAGGCGGAGTACGACTTCTTCGCGTCCGTCGACACCGACCACGTCCCGCTCCCCAACTTCCTGGAGCGGATGATGGGGTACTTCCGCGACCCCGACGTCGCGTTCGTCGTCGGCCCGCAGGTCTACGGGAACTACGAGGCCCCGGTCACCAAGGCCGCCGAGTCCCAGCAGTTCCTCTTCCACGCGCTCATCCAGCGCGCGGGCAACCGCTACCGGGCGCCCATGTTCGTCGGCACCAACAACGTCGTACGCATCAGCGCGCTCACCCAGGTCGGCGGCCTGTACGACTCGATCACCGAGGACATGGCGACCGGCTTCGAACTGCACCGCCGCCGCAACCCGGCCACCCGCAACCACTGGCGCTCGGTCTACACCCCGGACGTTCTGGCGGTCGGCGAGGGCCCGGCCTCCTGGACGGACTTCTTCACCCAGCAGATGCGGTGGTCGCGCGGCAC
The DNA here is from genome assembly GCA_004010275.1 of Streptomyces huasconensis. Lineage (GTDB taxonomy): Bacteria > Actinomycetota > Actinomycetes > Streptomycetales > Streptomycetaceae > Streptomyces > Streptomyces huasconensis. Next base: position 12,705 of record RBWT01000198.1, on the reverse strand, counting down.
GTACGAGACGCTGTTCAAGCAGTTCTGGAAGGCGCCGCTGACGATGCCGCCCGGACGGCTCTTCTCGTACACGCTGATGCTCGTGTACTACCCGATGACGGCGGTCAACTGGCTGCTCGGCATCCTCAGTTGCGTCCTCTTCCTCTGGTTCGGCGCGTCCGGCACGCAGGTGGCGGCCTCGGTGTGGCTGATGCTCTACAGCGACGCGGCGGCCCTGCAGATAGGCCTCTACCTCTGGAACCGCCGCCACAACGTCTCCCCGCACGAGCCCGAGGGCTCCGGAGGCCTCGCCGGCATGGCGATGTCGGCGCTCTCCGCCCCCATCTACGCCAAGTCCCTCGGCGCGGCCGTGCTGCGCCGCCCGTGCCGCTTCGTGGTCACGCCCAAGGGCAACGACGCCAGCCCGGACCGGCTGCTGACCTTCCGCATCCACCTCTTCTGGGCGGTGCTGCTCGCCACCTCGCTGGTCGTCTCCTTCGTGCTCGGCCACACGCATGTGGCGATGCGCACCTGGGCGGTCCTCGCGATGGCCATCTCGCTGGCCCCGGTCGCGGTGTGGACCTTCACCGTGGCCAGGGAGCGCAGGCAGGCCAGGCAGGAGCGGGAGGCGCTCCGGGAGGCCGGACATCCGGTCCCGGAAGCGGAGGGCGAGCCGGAGCCGGCGTTCGCCACCGGTACGACGACAGGAGGGAACTGACACATGGCACCCATGGCCTACCGGCCCTCAAGGCGTACGAGGAAGACACTCATCGGAGCGGGCGCGGGCGCGCTGCTCATCGGGCTGAACGCGCCCGCAGCGCTCTCCTTCGCCGAGGAGCGGTACCACGAGTACAAGATCTCCCGGCCCGGCTACAAGGCGAAGTACGGCTCCTGGAAGATGGTCGACATCCCCAAGGAGTTCCGCACCAACGCCATCCACGCCGCGCTCCTGCACACCGGCAAGGTGCTGATCGTGGCGGGTTCGGGCAACGAGCAGAAGAAGTTCGACGCGGGGTCGTTCGACACGGTCCTGTGGGACCCGAAGAAGAACAGCTTCAAGAAGATCGACACCCCCGTGGACTTCTTCTGCGCCGGGCACGCCCAACTGCCCGACGGGCGGCTCCTGGTGGCGGGCGGCACCGCGCGCTACGAACTGCTCGACGGCGAGGTGGAGCGGGCCGGCGGCGGCATGCGGGTGAAGAACGAGAACCCGGACAAGGGGGTGTTCCTGAAGAAGGGCACCAGGTTCCGCTCGCCGTCCGGCATTCAGTACGTCAGCAAGTTCGACGTCGAGGTACCGAAGGCCAAGCGGGACTTCAAGATCTCGTACGACAAGACCGGTGAGATGGAGCCCTGGAAGACCGACATCAAGGCGAGCGAGGCACGGGTCTTCGTCGAGGCGCTGGAGCCGGGTGAGCAGTCGGTCAACGAGACGACGGCGCAGTACGAGATCGAGGGGCTGACCGGCGACGAGGCCGACAACACGTACGGCATCGCCGAGAAGATCGACATGGAGAAGCAGGACTTCCAGGGGATCAAGGCGGCGTACGAGTTCGATCCCCGGGCGGAGCGGTATGTCCCGGTCGAGCCGATGAAGAAGGCCCGCTGGTACCCGACGCTGGTCGGCCTGGAGGACGGCAAGGTGCTCGCGGTCTCCGGCCTCGACGACGTGGGCGTGATCGACCCGGGCGACAACGAGATCTACGACCCGAAGACGAAGAAGTGGACGGACGGCCCCAAGCGGTACTTCCCGACCTACCCCGCGCTCTTCCTCACCAAGGGCGGCAAGCTCTTCTACCCGGCGTCCAACGCGGGGTACGGGCCTGCCGACAAGGGCCGGGAGCCGGGCCTGTGGGACCTGGCGACGAACACGTTCGAGAAGGTCCCCGGGCTGACCGACATGGACCAGACCGAGACGTCGGCGTCCGTGCTGCTGCCGCCCGCGCAGGACCAGAAGGTGATGATCCTCGGTGGCGGGGGAGTGGGCGAGTCCGAGAAGGCGACGCGCCGCACGGCCGTGATCGACCTCAAGGAGGAGAACCCGTCCTTCAGGACCGGCCCCGAACTGCCGCAGGGCACGCGCTACTTGAACAGCGTGATCATGCCGGACGACTCGGTGTTCACCTCCAACGGGTCCTCCGACTACCGGGGACGCAGCGCCAGCAACATCCTCAAGGCGCAGTTCTACGACCCCAAGCAGAACGTCTTCCGTGAGGCGGCGGCGCCCAAGGTGGGCCGCAACTACCACTCCGAGGCGCTGCTCCTGCCCGACGGCCGCGTCGTCACGTTCGGCTCGGACCCCCTCTTCGACAACCAGCAGAACACCAAGCTCGGCCACTTCGAGCAGCGCATGGAGATCTTCACGCCGCCGTCGCTGCACAAGGGCGGCAACGACCGCCCGGTGCTCGGCGCGGGCCCGCAGCAGCTGCCGGCGAACGGCCGGGCGACGTTCCCCACCGCCCACCCCGAGAAGATCGCCTCCGCCCGCCTGATGCGGCCGAGCGCGGTGACGCACACGACCGACGTCGAACAGCGCTCCATCGCGCTGGGCCTCACCAAGGGCAAGGGGGCGGTGACGGTGGACGTCCCGGTGAACGACGCGGCCCTGGTCCCCCCGGGCTGGTACATGCTGTTCGTCACCGACAAGGACGGCACGTCCTCGGAGGCGAAGTGGATTCACGTCGGCCAGGAGAAGCGCTGACCAGTCCGTGCCGGGCGGCTGCGACCGGGCCGCGCCCCGCGGGTGCGACCGGGCCGTGCCTCCCGGGTACGACCGCGGCTGTGCCCCTTGGCAGCGACGGGCCGTGCCTCGCGGGTACGGCCGGGCTGCGCCTCACGCCGCGACGGGCCGTGCCTCGCGGGTACGGCCGCGCTGCGCCTCGCGGTATGACCGGAGGCCGCACCCCACGGCCCAACCGGCCCGCACCCTTACGCCCCCCGACCAACCCGCACCCCACGGCCACGGCCACACCCGCGCCCCGCGGCTACGCCTCCTTGGCGTTGCGGGCGAGGCCCAGTGCGTAGTCCGGCCACCACTGGCCGCCGCCGGGCCGCCTCGGCACGGGCCGTCCGAGTCGCCCGGGCGTTTGATCCACAGGACGGCGTCGAGCAGGGGGTCGTCCGTGCGGTCGGTGGGCGGTGTGCCGAGACCGCGGCCGGGCGGGTTGCACCAGGCGTCCTCGCGGTCGCCGGCCAGCGGGCCCCTGCCGTTGCGGCTGGTGTCCATGACGAAGTGCTTGTCGCCGACCGTCGCCGAGAGGGTGCGGCCGTACTCCTTGGTGACCTCGTCGCTCTGGAAGTTGGAGACGTTGAGCGAGAAGCCGTCGGCCCGCGCGATCCCGGCCTTGAGGAGGGGCTCGGAGAGTTTGTGCGCGTCGGTGATCCAGCCGGGGTTCCCGGCGTCGAGGTACACCTTCACCTTCGGCTGGCGCTTGAACCGCTCGATCGCCTCGGAGAGCAGCTGGTAGCGGTCGGCGTGGTACTCGGCGGGCGTGCAGCCGTCCACGATGTGCGGGATCGCGTCGGGTTCGAGGACGACCACGGCCGGGGTGTCGCCGATCGCCCCGGCGAAGGAGTCCACCCACTGCCGGTAGAAGGCGGAGCTGTGCGCGCCGCCCGCGGAGTGCTGGCCGCAGTCGCGGTGCGGGATGTTGTAGGCGACGAACACCGCCGTGCGGCCGTCCTTGCCCGCGCCCTCGGTCGCGGCCCTGACGTCGGGCGCCGGGTCGTCGCCCGCGGGCCACACGGCGAGTGGCTGCTCGGAGATCCGCTTCAAAGCCTCGGCGTCCTGGGCACGGCCCTGCCGCTCCCACTTCTCGACCTGCCGGGCGGCGGGACTGTCGGGGTCGACCCAGAACGTGTTCGGGGCCTTCGCGGCGGCGGTCGAGGCCTCGGCGGCGACATCGGCGGCCTTCGACCTGGCGGGGTCGGCCGCGGACCCTGACCCCGAGGAGCAGCCGGCCGTGAGCCCGACGGCGGTGAGAGCCGTGAGTGCCGTGAACGTGCGGAGCAGCCGGTACATCCAGACCCCTTGGGCGACGGTGACGGTCAGTCAGCCGGGCAATCGTCGCATATCGGGCCAACCATCCCCTTGTGCGACACCGGGTCCGCCCCGGTGAGCAGTGCGATGCCGGGCGCAGGGGTGAGCCCGCGGCGCGAGGAACGTACGTACGCCCGGATCGCGAGACGGGGCTGACCGCCATATGACCGGCGGGTAAGGTCTTTGGCGTGCCGAAGCCGCTCAGCCTCCCCTTCGATCCGATCGCCCGCGCCGACGAGCTCTGGAAGCAGCGCTGGGGCTCGGTCCCGGCCATGGGCGCGATCACCTCGATCATGCGCGCGCACCAGATCCTGCTCGCCGAGGTCGACGCGGTCGTCAAGCCGTACGGACTGACCTTCGCGCGCTACGAGGCGCTGGTGCTGCTCACGTTCTCCCAGGCCGGCGAGCTGCCGATGTCGAAGATCGGCGAGCGGCTCATGGTGCACCCCACCTCCGTGACCAACACCGTGGACCGGCTCGTGAAGTCCGGCCTCGTCGACAAGCGCCCGAACCCCAACGACGGCCGCGGCACCCTCGCCTCCATCACCGAGAAGGGCCGCGAGGTCGTCGAGGCGGCCACGCGCGAGCTGATGGCGATGGACTTCGGGCTCGGGGTGTACGACGCCGAGGAGTGCGGGGAGATCTTCGCGATGCTGCGGCCGCTGCGGATCACCGCGCGGGACTTCGAGGAGAAGTAGCGCTGCCGCGGGTCCCCGGCGGGGAGGGCGAGCCGCGGGTCCCGGTGGGGAGGGCGAGCCGCAGGCCCCCGGCGGGGAGGGGGAGCCGTGGCTTCCGCTCGGGGCGGGGGCGGCGAAGATCGCGCGAGACGGGCCGTTACGCTCGTAGGCATGAAACGCAGCGTGCTGACCCGCTACCGGGTGATGGCCTACGTCACCGCCGTCATGCTCCTCATCCTGTGCGCGTGCATGGTGGCCAAGTACGGCTTCGAGACCGGCGAGGGCCTGACCCTGGTCGTCTCCCAGGCGCACGGTGTCCTGTACATCATCTACCTGATCTTCGCCTTCGACCTGGGCTCCAAGGCGAAGTGGCCGTTCGGCAAGCTCCTGTGGGTACTCGTCTCGGGCACCATCCCGACCGCCGCGTTCTTCGTCGAGCGCAAGGTCGCCCGGGACGTCGAGCCGCTGATCACCGACGGTTCCCCGGTCACCGCGAAGGCGTAACCCCCACCGCCACGGACAGGTCCGTGGCGGCGAACCATCGACTTTTACTAGGACGTCCTAGTAAATTCGAGGTATGGACGCTGACGCGATCGAGGAAGGCCGCCGCCGCTGGCAGGCCCGTTACGACAAGGCCCGCAAGCGCGACGCGGACTTCACCACGCTCTCCGGCGACCCGGTCGACCCCGTCTACGGACCGCGCCCCGGTGACTCGTACGACGGCTTCGAGCGGATCGGCTGGCCCGGGGAGTACCCCTTCACGCGCGGGCTCTACCCCACCGGGTACCGCGGCCGGACCTGGACCATCCGCCAGTTCGCGGGCTTCGGCAACGCCGAGCAGACGAACGAGCGCTACAAGATGATCCTCGCCAACGGCGGCGGCGGCCTCTCCGTCGCCTTCGACATGCCGACCCTGATGGGCCGCGACTCCGACGACCCCCGCTCCCTCGGCGAGGTCGGGCACTGCGGCGTCGCCATCGACTCCGCCGCCGACATGGAGGTCCTCTTCAAGGACATCCCCCTCGGTGACGTGACGACCTCCATGACGATCAGCGGGCCCGCCGTGCCCGTCTTCTGCATGTACCTCGTCGCCGCCGAGCGCCAGGGCGTCGACCCGAACGTCCTGAACGGCACGCTCCAGACCGACATCTTCAAGGAGTACATCGCGCAGAAGGAGTGGCTCTTCCAGCCCGAGCCCCACCTGCGCCTCATCGGCGACCTGATGGAGCACTGCGCGCGCGACATCCCCGCCTACAAGCCGCTCTCCGTCTCCGGCTACCACATCCGCGAGGCCGGGGCGACGGCCGCGCAGGAGCTGGCGTACACCCTCGCGGACGGCTTCGGATACGTGGAGCTGGGGCTCAGCCGCGGCCTGGACGTCGACGTCTTCGCGCCCGGGCTCTCCTTCTTCTTCGACGCGCACGTCGACTTCTTCGAGGAGATCGCGAAGTTCCGCGCGGCCCGGCGCATCTGGGCCCGCTGGCTGCGCGACGAGTACGGCGCGCAGACCGACAAGGCCCAGTGGCTGCGTTTCCACACCCAGACCGCCGGTGTCTCCCTCACCGCCCAGCAGCCCTACAACAACGTGGTGCGTACGGCGGTGGAGGCGCTCGCGGCGGTCCTCGGCGGCACGAACTCGCTGCACACCAACGCCCTCGACGAGACCCTCGCCCTGCCGAGCGAGCAGGCCGCCGAGATCGCGCTGCGCACGCAGCAGGTGCTGATGGAGGAGACCGGCATCGCGAACGTCGCCGACCCGCTCGGCGGCTCCTGGTACATCGAGCAGCTCACCGACCGCATCGAGGCCGACGCCGAGAAGATCTTCGAGCAGATCAAGGAGCGGGGCCGGCGGGCCCACCCGGAGGGTCAGCACCCCATCGGGCCCATCACCTCCGGCATCCTGCACGGGATCGAGGACGGCTGGTTCACCGGGGAGATCGCCGAGTCCGCCTTCCGGTACCAGCAGTCCCTGGAGAAGGGCGACAAGCGCGTCGTCGGCGTCAACTGCCACGAGGGCTCCGTCACCGGTGACCTGGAGATCCTGCGGGTCAGCCACGAGGTCGAGCGGGAGCAGGTGCGGGAGCTGGCGGAGCGCAAGGCGGCGCGGGACGACACGAAGGTGCGGGGCGCCCTGGAGGCCATGCTGGCCGCCGCGCGGGACGGCTCGAACATGATCGGCCCCATGCTGGAGGCGGTGCGGGCCGAAGCCACCCTCGGGGAGATCTGCGGGGTGCTGCGGGACGAGTGGGGGGTCTATACGGAGCCGCCGGGGTTCTAGCCCCCGCTGCCGGGCGGGGCGAAAACTCCCAGGTTTGAAATCGCCGGGATGGGTAGGCGCGGCGCGTCCCCGTGTCCCCTGCCCTGGAGCCACCCGTGACCTCGACCGGCCACGCCCGCACCGCCGCCATCGCCATCGGAGCCGCCACCCTCACCGTCCTCGGGGCGCTGCTGGTGGGCGGCTCCGGTGACGTGAGTGCGAGCCCGTCGCCCGAGCCCAGGGTGCAGGACGCCTTCGACTCGCTCGGCCCCGAGGTGCGGGCGGCGAAGCTGGACAGCGGGCGCACCGCCCACTACACCGACCAGGGGCCGCGCGACGGCCGGCCCGTCCTGTACATCGGCGGCACCGGCACGAGCGCCCGCGCCGCACACCTGACGGACTTCTTCCGCAGCACGCGCGAGGACCTGGGCCTGCGGCTCATCTCCGTGGAGCGCAACGGCTTCGGCGACACGGAGTTCGACGAGGACCTCGGCAAGGCCGACTTCGCCGAGGACGCCCTGGCCGTCATGGACCGCCTCAAGGTGCGCGACTTCTCCGTCGTCGCGATCTCGGGCGGCGGCCCGTACGCCGCCGAGCTGGCCGCCAAGGCCCCCGGCCGCGTCTCGGCGCTGCACCTCGCCGCCGCGCTCCCGCCCTACGGCGCCCGGCCCGCGTTCTGCGACCTGTCCGACGAGGCGCTGGCCGCGGCCGTGCGGGACCAGATCAAGGACCCGCGCAAGTGGTGGGCCTTCCCCGACGACAGCGCCGTGAAGTCGATACCCGGCTTCGCCGACACGGCGTACGAGGAAGGCGCGCGCACCTACAACCAGCGCGGTCAGCGCTCCGACCCGGCGCCCCAGGTGCACGAGCAGCGGCTGTACTGCGAGCGCCCCGGCCCCGACCTGTCGGCACTGGACGCCCCCGTCCACCTCTACGCCGGGAAGAAGGACACCACCGTGCCCCCGGCGACACTCGAGACGTGGCGGCGGGAGCTGCCGGGCACGCCGAAGGTGCGGGCGTACGACGACTCCGGGCACGACGTGCAGTACCGGCACTGGGACCAGATCCTGGTGGACCTGGCGGGGCACGGCGAGCGGACGGTCGTCTGCAAGGGCGGGCACACGCGGGTCCTCGTCGCGCGCGAGGCGGACCGCCTCGTCGCCAAGGGGAGCGCCACGCTCGGCAGTTGCGCCTGGGCCAGGAAGTAGGCGGCGGGCGGGCGCCTGGGCTAAGAAGCCGGCAGCGCCAGGCGGAACAGCGCGCCGCCGCTCGGAGCCCGCTCGGCCGTCAGCTCCGCGCCGTGCGCGTGCGCGATCTGGCGGGCCATCGCGAGGCCGAGACCCGAGCCGGGCAGGGCGCGGGCCTTCTCGGCGCGGTAGAAGCGGTCGAAGACGTACGGCAGGTCCTCCTCCGCGATGCCTGGACCATGGTCGCGCACGGTCAACTCCGTTGCGTTGAGGGAGAGTTCGACGGGAGCGCCCGGCGGGCTGAACTTCGCCGCGTTGTCCAGGAGGTTGGTGAGCAGCCGGGACAGGCGCGCCGGTACGCCGGGGATGCTGAGGTCCGCCGCCTCCGGCGCGATCCGGAGGGTGAAGGGGACGGCGGGCCAGTGGCCGCGCGCCGCGTCCACCGCGTGCGTGGCCAGCGGGGCGAGCGGCACCTCCTCAAGCAGGGGCTGCGGCTCCTCCTCCCTGGCCAGCTCGATCAAGTCGTTGACCAGGCCGGTGACCTCGCGCAGCTGGCGGCCGAGCGCCCTCGGCGGCGCGCTCGCGCTGGGCCGGTGTCAGACGGTCCGCCTTGGCGAGGAGTTCGGCGTTCGTACGCAGCGCGGTCAGCGGGGTGCGCAGTTCGTGGGAGGCGTCGGCGACCAGGCGGCGGCGGGCCGCGACGGACTCCTCCAGCTCGGCGAGCATCGTGTTGAACGTGGCGGCCAGCCGCGTGACCTCGTCCTCACGGCCCTCCCGGACCGGCCGCCCCGGCGGCAGCTCGATGCGGTGCCGGGCGTCGCGGGTGGCGGCGATGCGCTCGGCGGTGGCGGTGAGCCGGGTGATCGGGGCGAGGCCGGTGCGCGAGACCCAGTAGCCGCCGGCCGCCGAGAGCGCGATGCCCGCGCCGCCCACCGCGACGAGCAGCAGCGCGGCCGGGCGCACCCCGCGCTCGGCGATGTCGGCGCGCAGGGCGACCTGCACGGCCTCGCCGTACGCCGAAGGTGGTGGTGAACATCCGGCCCGGCTTGCCGCCGGGCAGCGGGATGTTCGCGTAGTACGGGGCCCGCCGGCCGGCGGCGACCTCACGCGTCGCCCCCGCCACCGGCAGCAGGTACGGCGTGGCCGGATCGTCGGCGGAGTCCGCGGGGACGATCTGCGCGCAGGCGGGCGCCCCGAGGAAGCGGCACTCGCCCGCCCTCACGCCGGGACCTCGTCGCGGTGCTGCTGGACGGTGAGGGTCGCCGACTGGGCGAGGTTCTGGTCGAGCTGCGTTACAGCTTGAAGCGGATGACGAGGAACGCGGCGGCGCACACCCCGATCGCCACCAGCGCCACGGCCGCCGCCGCGGCCATCGCGAGGCGGGTCCGCAGCGGCCTGCGGCGCCGCCAGCGCGCACCGAGCCCGCGCCGCGCGCTCACGGCGAGCCCAGGCGGTAGCCGACGCCGTGCACGGTGTGGACGAGCCGCGGCTCGCCGCCCGACTCCAGCTTGCGGCGCAGATAACCGACGTACACGGCGAGGGAGTTGGAGTCAGGACCGAAGTCGCGGCCCCACACCGCCCGCTGGATCAGCTCGCGCGGCAGCACCTGACCGGCGTTGCGCAGCAGCAGTTCCAGGAGCGCGGCCTCGGTGCGGCTGAACTCGACCCGGCGCCCGCCCCGGCTGCCGGTGCGGGTCGTAGGGTCCAGGACGAGATCGCCGTACGTCAGGCCGTCGCCGTCGTCCGTCGCCCGCTCCGGGGTCGCGCGGCGCCGCAGCAGCCCGCACCCGGGCCACCAGTTCGTCCAGGGCGAAGGGCTTGACCAGGTAGTCGTCGGCGCCCGCGTCCAGACCGTCGACGCGCTCGCTCACCGAGTCCAGGGCGGTCAGGACGAGCACCGGCGTGCGATCGCCCGCCGCGCGCAACTGGCGGCAGACGGCGAGACCGTCCATGACGGGCATCAGCACGTCCAGGACCACCAGATCCGGCTGCCAGCGCGCCACCGCCGTGAGCGCGCGGTGGCCGTCCTCCGCGCCCCGCACCAGGTGCCCCTCGACGGTCAGGGCGTCCTCGACGGCGGCGCGGACCTCGGGATCGTCGTCGACGACGAGGATCTTGTGCGGTACGGGTCCGGGCGCGCCGCCCGGCGGGCCGCCTCTGCCGGTCGGGCCCGGGGCGCCCGGGACGCTCGTGAAGCTGATGGAGCAACGGTGCCAAACGCGGCTCTTAAAACCCTCTTAGACCCTCTCGCGATGCTCCGTCGTCATGCGAACCTCTCACTCTGGTGCTCCGGGACGCCCCGGCCCGCCCGCCCTCTCCGTCGTCATCGGCGCGGGCGGCACCGGCGGGCACATCTATCCGGGCCTCGCCCTCGCCGACGCGCTGCGCCGGGCCGTGCCGGACGCGGTGATCTCCTTCGTCGGCACCGAGCGGGGCCTGGAGAAGCGGCTGATACCGGACGCCGGGTACCGCCTGCACACCGTCGACATGATCCCCTTCGACCCCTCGCTCGGCGCCCGCCGCTACCTGCTGCCCGCCGCGCTGCTGAAGTCCGGGGCCCAGTGCCGCGCCATCCTGCGGGAGCAGGGCGCGCAGGTCGCCGTGGGCATGGGCGGCTACCCCAGCGCCCCCGTCATCGTCGGCGCCCCGCATGGCGGGCCTGCCGAGCCTCATCCACGAGTCCAACGCCGTGCCGGGGCGCGCCAACCGGTTCGCGGCCCGGCTCACCCGCACATCGCGGTCGCCTTCGGACGCACGCCGCGCGCACCTGCCGGGCGGTGACCGCGCCCACACCACCGGCATGCCGATCGCCGCGCCGCTCGCCGCGCTCGACCGGGCCGCGCTACGCGAGGAGGCGCGGCGCGCGCTCGGCGTACCGGACGGGGCCCGCCTGGTCCTCTTCAACGGCGGCAGCCTCGGCGCCACCCGGCTCACCGAGGCCGCGGTCACCTCGCCGAGCGGTGGCGGGGCCGCCGGGACGTGCACCTTCTCGTCAAGACCGGCCCCGCCGCGCTGGAGCGGACGCGGGCCAGGCTCGCGGCCTCGGGCGGGTCCGCCGTGGCCCGCGCCGTCGCCTACCTCGACCGCATGGACCTCTCCTTCGCCGCCGCCGACCTGGTCGTGCTGCCGCGCGGGCTCGGCGACCGTCGCCGAACTGGCCGCCACCGGTGTCCCCGCCGTCCTCGTGCCCTACCCGCACGCGCCCGGCGACCACCAGACCCACAACGCCCGGGTCCTCACCGACGCGGGGGCGGGCCTCCTGCTGCCCGACGCCGAGACACGCGAGCGCCTCGCGGAGCTGCTCGGCCCGCTGCTCGCCGACCCGGCGCGGCTCACCGCGATGAGCGGCGCGGCCGAGCCGGGCCCGCACGCCCGCGCTCGCCGACCTGCTCGCCGAGCGGGTCCTCCGCCTCGCCCACGCCACCACCTCTCACCTGGAGTACGCATGACCACGTCCTTCTCCTGGCAGGACCGCACCGTCCTCGTCACCGGCGCCGAGGGCTTCATCGGCTCGACCCTCGTCGACCTGCTCCTCGAAGCGGGCGCGAGGGTCCGCGCCCTCGTCCACTACAAGCCGTACGCGGAGAAGGGCCACCTCGCGCACCTCCTCGGTGACCCGCGGGTCGAGATGATCGCCGGTGACGTGCGGGACGCGGGGCGGGTGATGGACGCGGTCGCCGGGTGCGACACCGTCTTCCACCTCGCCGCGCTGATCGGCATCCCGTACTCGTACGACTCGCCGGGCGCGTACGTGCAGACGAACGTCGTCGGCACCGAGAACGTCGCGGAGGCGTGCCGGCGCCACAGTGTGCGGCGCCTCGTCCACACGTCGACGAGTGAGGTGTACGGGACGGCGCTGACCGCGCCGATCAGTGAGGCCCACCCGCTCCAGCCGCAGTCCCCGTACTCCGCGTCGAAGATCGGCGCCGACATGATGGCGCTCTCGCACTGGCACGCGTTCGAGTTGCCGGTGACGGTGGTTCGGCCCTTCAACACGTACGGGCCCCGGCAGTCGGCCCGGGCCGTGATCCCGACCATCCTCGCGCAGCTGCACGCGGGCGCCCGGGAGATCAGGCTGGGCTCGCTGACCCCTACGCGGGACTTCACGTACGTGACGGACACGGCGCGGGGCTTCATGGCGATGGCGGTGTGCGACCGGGCGCTGGGGCACGCGGTGAATCTGGGGGTGGGCCGGGAGATCTCCATCGGGGAGCTGGCGGAGGCGTTGATCGCGGCGTCGGGCCGCGAGGCGTCGGTCGTGGTCGACCCTGCGCGGCTGCGGCCCTCGGGCAGTGAGGTGGAGCGGCTGCTGTCGGACAACTCCCGGGCGCGGGAGTGGGCGGGGTGGGAGCCTCGGGTTGCTCTCGCGGAGGGGTTGGAGCGGACGTCGGAGTGGGTTGCGGGGAATCTGCGGTTGTTTGCGCCGGAGCGGTATCAGGTTTGAGGTGGGGGTGGGGGTTTGTGGGGGTTGGGCGTGGTGTGTGGGTGCGGGTGTGTGGGGGCTGGGCGCGCAGTTCCCGCGCCCCTACCGGGCGGGGTGTCGCCCTGCGGCGGAGCCGCTGACTG
>RBWT01000197.1 GCA_004010275.1 Streptomyces huasconensis | reverse complement strand
CTGCGGGTTCGTGGTCGGCTGGCTCGCGGCAGTTCCCCGCGCCCTTACGGGGCGCTGCCTCGGTGGCGGTGGCGTTACTTGGTCATCCAGCGGTCCGGGCGGGCCTCTCTGCGGCCCGTGCGGGAGCGGTCCGCCTGGGACTGGAGGAGGGCCGCAGCCTCCGCGGTCGGGCGCAGCCGGGCCGTCACCGTCTTGTTGGCGCCCGTGTCCACCCGTACGTCGGCCACGCCCTTGTACCGCTCCCACGGCCCCTGCGAGAGCCGTACGCTCTGCACCTTGGCGTGCGGCACCAGCGACAGGCGGCGCTTGAACAGGCCGTGCCGCGCCGCGAAGACCGCGTCCGTCACCGCGAGGCCGTAGCCCTTCCACCAGAGCGGCACGCACCACGCCGCGCGCGCGGGAGGCCGCGCCAGCTCCGCGGCGTCCGGCACGCGCGTGCCCGGCAGCACCCGGCCGATCACCGCCTCCGCGAGTTCCCGCGGCGCGACCGGCACCAGCACGCTGTTGGCCGAGCCCGCCACGTCCAGCTCGACCCGGACCCAGCCCCGCCGTCGCCACAGCAGCGGCTGCACGACGTGCACGGTCTGCACGCGCCCCGGCGGCACCGTCTCGTGCGCCTTGTCGAGCAGGCCGTGGTCGATGCGCAGGCCGTCCGGGGACTCGCCCACCGTCCAGTCGTACTCCTTGATGAACCGGCCGCCACTGCTCGCGAACGCGCCGCCCAGCATGGGCAGGCCGGTGGCGAGGACGGTCCACAGGTTGTGCGTGGCGAACCACAGGAAGGCGGGCACGACGACCGCGGCGACGAGCATCGCCCAGGGCGCGCCCGTCAGCAGCAGGGAGACGGCGAGCATGCGCGGCTGCACGTGCAGCAGGCCGCGCACCGGTGCCTCGCCGACCTCACGCGCCTCCTCCGGCGCGAAACCGGCCGCCCGCGCGAGGAGTTCGGCCCGCAGCTCGGCGGCGTCGCGCTCACCCAGGTAGGCCAGTTCGTCCTTCTTGTCCGCGCCGACGACGTCCAGCTTCAGCTTGGCCACCCCGGCGACGCGGGCGAGCAGCGGACGCGTCACGTCGACGGCCTGGAGCCGGTCGAGCCGGATGTGGGCGGTGCGCCGGAAGAACAGGCCGGTGCGGATGCGCAGTTCGGTGTCGGTGACCGCGAAGTGGGTGAACCACCAGCTCAGAAAGCCGTACGCGGCGCCTCCGAGGACCACGGCCGCGCAGCCCAGGAGCAGGGTGGTGGCCGTCAGTTCGGACAGGCGCTGCTGGGTGCCGTTCGGGTCGTGGACGGCCCAGCCCACCAGGATCGCGAAGGGCGCCCAGGCGCGGCGCAGCGGTGTCACGGGGTGCAGCCGCCGCTCGGTCACGGCCTTGTCCGAAGCCTCTTGTACGCCGCTCACAGCCCCGCCGATCTGGCCTCGCCCAGCTCCGTCAGGCGGTCGCGCAGCCGCTCGGCCTCCTCGGGGAGCAGCCCCGGGATGCGCGCGTCGGTGGCGGCGGCAGCGGTGTGCAGCTGCACGCTCGCCAGGCCGAAGTGCCGCTCCACGGGCCCGGACGTCACCTCGACGAGCTGCATCCGGCCGTACGGCACCACGGTCTCCTCGCGCCACAGCACGCCTCTGCTGATGAGCAGGTCGTCGTCGCGCTCGGCGTACCGCCACGAGCGCCAGTTGCGCCCCAGCATCGGCCAGCCCCACGCCACGACGGCCAGCGGCAGCAGCGCGAAGGCCGCCCACGCCGGGCCCGCGAAGAGGGCGAGCAGCACGCCGGTGGCCGCCGCGAGCGGCACCAGCCAGGCCACCAGCAGCAGCCGCCGCATCTTCAGCAGACCTCGTGGCAGACCCGTCCACACCTGCTCGACCCGTGCCCCCGCCGGTCCAGCGGCCCCTGCCGTCCCCGTTTCCATGCCCCCAGCGTACGTACGCCCTCTGACAGCCGCGTGGGCCCGACGGCCCGCAGAGGCCCCGATGGTCGGGCACGCGCGGGGAGGGTGTGCGAGAGACTGTGCCCATGAGTCCCACGACGGAGACCACCACGCAGACCACGCTCGGCATCGGCGGCGCGGCCGAGAGCACCGACATGGTGCTCAACATCGGCCCCCAGCACCCGTCCACGCACGGTGTGCTCCGCCTGCGCCTCGTCCTGGACGGCGAGCGCATCCAGCACGCGGAGCCGGTCATCGGCTACATGCACCGCGGCGCGGAGAAGCTCTTCGAGGCGCGGGACTACCGGCAGATCGTGATGCTGGCCAACCGCCACGACTGGCTGTCGGCGTTCTCGAACGAGCTGGGCGTGGTGCTGGCCGTCGAGCGGATGCTCGGCATGGAGGTCCCCGAGCGGGCGGTGTGGACGCGCACGCTGCTCGCCGAGCTGAACCGGGTGCTCAACCACCTGATGTTCCTCGGGTCGTACCCCCTCGAACTGGGCGGGATCACCCCGGTGTTCCACGCGTTCCGCGAGCGCGAAGAACTCCAGAACGTCATGGAGGAGATCTCCGGCGGCCGCATGCACTACATGTTCAACCGTGTGGGCGGCCTCAAGGAGGACCTGCCCGCCGGATGGACCTCCCGCGCGCGGGAGGCCGTCGCGTCGGTGCGCTCGCGCATGGACGTGTACGACCGCCTGGTGCTCGGCAACGAGATCTTCCGGGGGCGCACGCGCGGTGTCGGAGTCCTCAGCCCCGAGGCGGCGCACGCCTATGGAGTGAGCGGTCCCATCGCCCGCGCCTCCGGCGTCGACTTCGACCTGCGCCGCGACGAGCCCTACCTCGCGTACGCCGAACTCCAGGGCACCCTGAAGGTCGTCACGCGCCAGGAGGGCGACTGCCTGGCCCGCTTCGAGTGCCTCCTGGAGCAGACCCACAACGCCCTGGACCTCGCCGACGCCTGCCTGGACCGGATCGCGGAACTCCCGCAGGGGCCGATCAACCAGCGCCTCCCGAAGGTCCTCAAGGCCCCCGAGGGCCACACGTACGCGTGGACCGAGAACCCGCTCGGGATCAACGGCTACTACCTGGTCTCCAAGGGCGAGAAGACCCCGTACCGCCTGAAGCTGCGCTCGGCCTCGTACAACAACATCCAGGCCCTGGCCGAGCTGCTTCCGGGGCAGCTGGTCGCGGACATGGTGGCGATCCTCGGGTCACTCTTCTTCGTGGTCGGCGACATCGACAAGTAGGGCGGCGGTTGCGGGGATGCCGACGGGCTGGAGCAGCCACCGGAAGTCCCCGAGGCCACCGGGAGCGGTCAGCTCCGCGGCCTCTCCCGCACGCGTGAGGGCGCGTACGTACGCGGCCGGGTCCTCGGAGGCCAGGGAGAGCGGGGGACGGCCGCCGCTCACCCCGAGCGCGCCGAGCGCCGCCCGCTGGGTGAGCAGCGCGCGCCCGCACCCGCGCAGGCGTCCAGCGCCACATGCGCGGTGATGTCACAGCTGCGTCCGGCACGGGCGCCGTCTCCCGGCCCGCCCTGAAGCCCGTGAGCGTCCCGAAGGGCGGGCGGGCCTCCCGGTCGTGCGCGTAGTCGACGGCGACCGCGAGGCCGCGCTCCAGGGACGCCACGGCCGCCGCCCACGCCTCGTCCCGGGGACGGCCGATCTCCGCGCGCACCCCGGGCTCGGTGTCCAGTGGCCACCAGCGGGCCAGCCACGCGGCGTCCGGGCCCTCCACGGTCCCGCCCAGCACCTCGGTGCCGTCATCACGTACGAGGACACGGCGTGCCGTTCCGTCGGCGTCGACCTCGGCGACGTCCACGGGGACGTTGTCCAGCCACTCGTTGGCGAAGAGCAGGCCCGTCACGCCGGCCGGCGGCGCGGGCAACCACGTGACGCGGGGATCGAGACCGGCGGGACGCTCCGCTCGCTCGACCGCGTACGCACGCACGCGTGCCGCCACGTCGGCGGGCAGGGCCGTCAGGACCGCCGTCGTCAGCTCGCCGCGGCCCGCGCCCATGTCGACCAAGGCGACCTCTTCCGGGTGGCCGAGCGCCTCGTCCACCCGGCACAGGAGGCGGGCCACGGCGGCGGCGTAGAGGGGCGAGGCGTGCACGGAGGTGCGGAAGTGTCCGGCAGGTCCCTCGGGGCTGCGGTAGAAGCCGTCAGGGCCGTAGAGGGCGGTCTCCGTGGCCTCGCGCCAGCCGCGGGGGGCGCCGGGCCCGCCTCTGTTGTCGTCGTTCGTCACAGACCGCAGGCTAGGCGTCCCTCCACCTTGGGGAGTACAAGCGATCGATACGGATCGCACCTCCGGTTGACCCCCGGGTGCCGTGCGGCTGCCTACGCTGGGTTACGTGCAGCGCCTCTATGCCTTTCTCCGCAGACACCCGACATGGGTCGACGGTTTCTGGGCCTTCGTCCTGCTCGGGATCTCCGGGCTGGGTCTGGTGTCGATGTCCGACGTGAACGGACGCGAGCCGACCCTCCTGGCGATCCCGGCGGCCCTCGGGCTGTGCCTTGCGGTCGCGCTGCGCCGGCGGGCGACCGAGCAGATGCTGGTCCTCGTCGCCGTCATCGGCCTCTTCCAGCTCGTCTTCGACGTGGAGACGATGCCCGCGAACTTCGCCATGCTGGTGATCATCTACACCGCGGCGGCCGACGGGGCGCCGTGGGCATCGCGGTTCGCGCTGGTGGGCGGCTTGTGCGCGGCACCGCTCTCGATGATGCGCTGGCCCGAGGAGAACGCCTCCGTCGCCGGCAGCGTCTTCTTCACGATCTTCCAGATCGTCCCCTTCGCGCTCGCCTGGGTCCTCGGCGACTCCATCCGCACCCGCCGCGCGTACCTCGCACAGCTGGAGGAGCGCGCCGACCGGCTGGAGAAGGAACGCGAGGCGCAGTCGAAGGTCGCGGTGGCGGCCGAACGGGCCCGCATCGCGCGCGAGCTGCACGACGTCGTCGCGCACAACGTCTCGGTGATGGTGGTCCAGGCCGATGGCGCCGCGTACGTCATGGACACCGCGCCCGACCAGGCCAAGAAGGCCCTGGAGACCATCTCGGGGACCGGCCGCCAGGCGCTCGCCGAGATGCGCCGCCTGCTCGGCGTGCTGCGCACCGGGGAGCCCGAGGAGGGCTCCGAGTACGTCCCGCAGCCCGACGTCGAGCAGCTCGACGAACTCATCGAGCAGGTACGCACGGCCGGCCTGCCCGTCGACTTCAAGGTGGAGGGCACCCCGCGCCCGCTGCCCAGCGGCGTGGAGCTCACCGCGTACCGCATCGTGCAGGAGGCGCTGACGAACACGCGCAAGCACGGCGGCGAGAACGCCGGGGCGAGCGTGCGCCTGGTCTACTTCGACGACGGCCTCGGGCTGCTCGTCGAGGACGACGGCAAGGGCGCCCCGCACGAGCTGTACGAGGAGGGCGGCGCCGACGGCAGGGGGCACGGTCTGATCGGCATGCGGGAGCGCGTCGGTATGGTCGGCGGCACGCTGGACGCGGGGCCGCGCCCTGGTGGCGGCTTCCGGATCAGCGCCCTGCTGCCCCTCAAGCCAGCACACTGAACTCGTTTTTTCATGTCCGTCGATGACACCTGTCACCGGTGCTGTACTCCCGTATTGACCCCCGAAGGGACTCCCAGATGTCGATCCGAGTGATGCTCGTCGACGACCAGGCGCTGCTGCGCACCGGCTTCCGGATGGTGCTCGCCGCGCAGCCGGACATGGAGGTCGTCGCGGAGGCGGGGGACGGTGTCGAGGCCCTTCAGGTGCTGCGCTCGACCAAGGTGGACGTCGTGCTGATGGACGTACGCATGCCGAAACTCGACGGAGTGGAGGCGACCCGGCGCATCTGCCAGGACGCGAACCCGCCGAAGGTGCTGATCCTGACCACCTTCGACCTCGACGAGTACGCCTTCTCCGGGCTGAAGGCGGGCGCCTCCGGGTTCATGCTCAAGGACGTGCCCCCGGGGGAGCTGCTGGCCGCGATTCGCGCCGTGCACAGCGGTGACGCGGTGGTCGCGCCGTCCACCACGCGGCGCCTGCTCGACCGCTTCGCGCCGATGCTGCCGAACGCGGGCGGACCGCCGCAGCACCAGGAGCTGGAGCGCCTCACGAGCCGTGAGCGCGAGGTGATGGTGCTCGTCGCGCAGGGCCTGTCGAACGGCGAGATCGCGGCCCGGCTCGTGCTCTCGGAGGCCACCGTGAAGACCCATGTCGGCCGCATCCTGACCAAGCTGGGCCTGCGGGACCGGGTGCAGGTCGTGGTCCTCGCGTACGAGACGGGACTGGTGCGGGCCGGGGGCGCCAACTAGCGCCGCGTCGCATGTCTTCCGGCGTCCGCGTCGCACGCCTCCCGGCATCCGCCGCGCGGACGCGGCGGCTAACGCAGCACGCCCTCGATGAAGTCGCTGCCGAGGCGGGACACCACGCTGATGTCCAGCTGATGCTGCACATAGCGTCCGCGACGGCGCGTGCTGACCAAGCCCGCCTTCTTCAGGACGGTGAGGTGCCGGGATATCTCGGGGGCGGTCATGCCGTGCGCGTCCGCCAGCTCGCCGGTGGTGTACGACCCGCGCGCGAGGTGCCGGCAGAGCCGCATCCGCACCGGGTGGGCGAGCGCCGACATGCGGCGGGTCAGCTGCTCCACGGTCGGCGGGGCGGTGAGCCCGGAGCTGCTGGTCGGGTAGGTGATCGAGGCCTGCCAGCCCTTGCGGTGCAGCACCATGAGGTGCGGCCAGCCGAGACTCGTCGGCACGAGCACCAGGCCGCCCGAGCCGGTGGCCGTCCGCCCTTGGCTGATCTTGTCGACGGTGATGAGCCGGGCGTCCTCGTCCAGGGAGACCGCCCCTGAGATCGCCTTCAGGGCCTCCGCGAGGCCCTTGCGCCGCAGCAGCTCCGTCTTGTGCCGGGCGTCGGCGGCCAGTTGGTGGCTCAGCCGGGCCCACGTGTCGGCGAAGAACGCCTCGTCGCAGTCCTCCAGGAGCCCGCGGAGCCAGGCGCGGACGGCCGGCGGGTCGTCCAGCAGGTGTTTGGTGAAGCGCACCTGGTGAGGGCCGCGCGCGGCGGCCAGGTCCAGCGCGCGCTGCTGCACGGCGGGGTCGGCCAGGAGATTGCGGTCCGGGTCCGAGTACGTCGACTGGCAGGTGAACTCCAGGGCGGCGTCGACGAACTGCTCGTCCGTCAGCTCGTCCAGCTGGTCGAGTTCCTCGGCGAGCGTGGCCCCCGGCAGCGCCCTCAGTCCCGGGATGCCGGCGAACGGCGCGAACACGTCCGAGAACGTCGAGCGCCACAGGAAGTCGGCCTCGCACAGACGGTCCGCCAGGCACGGTTCCAGGCGCGCCGAGACGGCCGTCGCCCAGCCCTGGAGCCCCGGGTGGTGGCCCGGCTCCGACAGCGCGTGCAGCGCCATGCCCAGCTCGGCCAGGGGCGAGGGCACGACATGGATTCGCTCCTGCGACAGGCCGCTGATGTCGATGCTCACGCTCATGACCCCCATGGTGCACCGCGCCACTGACAGCGCGGCCGTCGATTGACGAGCGCCGTCAATCGACGCGACGGCGGCGGGCCGGCGGGAGCAATCTGTGGTCATCACCGGAGCCGCCGAGGTCTCCGGGCCCCTCCCTTCCGCTGTCGCACGGCACCTGGGATCTCCCGGCCGCGTGATGCCCGATAAGTAACATTTATCCCGAGAGGTGAGACGTCATGAGCGTCACCCAGCAGTACTTGCTCGACACCTACCGCGCCGCCCAGCACAGCGCGCCGACGCCACCCGCCCCCGGCCGCGACGACTGGCAGCGTCCGCGAGGTGCGCGAGTACGGCCGCTTCCGCGCAGTCGTGGCGGAACGCCCCGCCCGCGGCAGGCTCCGCGCCGCCCTGGCCCGGTTCGTCCGCGGCGGGCGCCTCAGCGGGGGAGCCGTCGCACGAACTCCGCGACCGCTTCCTTGACGTCGCCGTCCGTCCAGCCAAGGTCCTCCTCGGTCACGGTGACCTCCGTGACCGAGAGGCCGGGCGGCCCGTCCGCGAACCAGCGGCCGAACAGCAGGGTCCCCGTCTCCTCGGCCTGCCCGAGAGAGGCCTCGTCCAGCACATCGGGCGCGTACGGCAGCCACACCTGGAACTGGTGCGTGTGCGGCCGCTCCGGGTGTACGCGCGACCAAGGAACCCCGGCGGCCGTGAACCCTTCGCGCAGCGCCTCGGCGACCACGCGCGCGTGGGCGACGTAGGCAGGCAGGCGCGGCAGGACGTGCTTGAGGCCCAGCAGGGCGGAAACGGCGGCCGGGAACTGCTGGAACAGCTGTCCTCCGTACCGATGGCGCCACACCCTGGCCTCCTCGACGAGCGTGCGCGGCCCGGCCAGCGCGGCGCCGCTCAGTCCTTCGAGGGACTTGTAGAACGACACGTACACGGTGTCCGCCAGGCCCGCGATCTCCGGGAGGGAACGGCCGAAGTGCGGCGTGCACTCCCAGAGCCGGGCCCCGTCGACATGCACGACGGCGTCCCGCTCACGCGCCGCCTCCACCACCGCTTCGAGCTCCTCCCAGGTCGGCAGCACGAAACCGGCGTCCCGGAGCGGCAGTTCGAGCATCAGCGTCCCGAAGGGCTCGGGCAGCTCCCGCACTTCGTCGGCCGTGGGCAGGCGCGGCTCGTCCGTCGGGTGCACCGTGCGCAGCCCGCTGACGGTGGAGAGGGCGCCCGCCTCGTGGACCTCCGGGTGCGCCTTGGGGTGCAGCGCCACGGTCGCGTTCCCGGTGCGGCCCGCCCAGCAGCGCAGGGCGACCTGCTGGGCCATCGTGCCGGTCGGGAAGAAGACGGCCGCCTCCTTGCCGAGCAGCCGCGCGACCTCCTCCTCCAGCACGGCGACGACACCGTCTCCGTAGATGTCGGTGGCGTCGTCCGCGCGACGACCTGGGGGGCGGCCGCCGCCAGCGCCGAGAAGCGTTCGGCGAGGGGCACGTGGAGAGGGGAGCGGTGCAGGGTGCGGGCGGCACCGCGGGCCGCCGCCACGCGCCTGGCTCGGCTGTCGGGCTCCCCGTCCGCCGGCTGGTCGTCGGGGTGGGTCCGTTCCGCGTCGTTGGCAGTCATCCCCCGAGGATGACCCGCCCGCCGCCACCGGTCATATGAATAGCCACAGCCTGTGGACAGCGGAAGACGCGGCGCCGGACAATCGCGTTAGCATGACGAGAAATCGTCCGGTACCCCGAGCGGACTGGAACGGAAGGCGTCATCGCGTGAACGCATCGCAACAGCCGGACCCGCGGGAGCGCCCCGCGAGGCTCACGGTGGGAGTCGTGGGAGCGGGCCGCGTCGCCGCCGCGCTCGCCGCGTCGCTCCAGCTCGCCGGGCACCGCCCGGTGGCCGCCTCGGGGGTGTCCGACACCTCCGTGCGCCGGGCCGCCCTCATGCTGCCCGACGTCCCCCTCGTCCCCGTGGCCGAGGTCCTCGAACGCGCCGACCTGGTGCTCCTGACCGTGCCCGACGACGCCCTGCCGGGCCTGGTCGAAGGCCTCGCGGAGACCGGCGCGGTGCGCCCGGGACAGCTCCTCGTGCACACCTCCGGGCGGTACGGCACCAAGGTCCTGGAGCCCGCCCTGCGCGCCGGTGCCCTGCCGCTGGCGCTGCACCCCGCCATGACGTTCACCGGCACTCCTGTGGACGTGCAGCGCCTGGCCGGGTGTTCGTTCGGCGTGACCGCGCCCGAGGAGCTGCGGCTCGCCGCCGAGGCCCTGGTCATCGAGATGGGCGGCGAGCCCGAGTGGATCGCCGAGGAGAACCGCCCGCTCTACCACGCGGCGCTCGCCCTCGGTGCGAACCACCTGGTCACCCTGGTCGCCGAGTCCATGGACCTGCTGCGCGACGCGGGCGTCACGGCCCCCGACCGCATGCTCGGCCCGCTGCTCGGCGCCGCCCTGGACAACGCCCTGCGCTCGGGCGACGCGGCGCTCACCGGCCCCGTCGCGCGCGGCGACGCGGGCACGGCGTCGCCGCGCACGTCGCCGAGTTGCGCAAGCACGCCCCGCAGACCGTCGCCGGCTACCTCGCGATGGCCCGCGCCACCGCCGACCGGGCCCTCGCCCACGGCCTGCTGAAGCCGGAGCTGGCCGAGGACCTCCTCGGCGTCCTGGCCAATGGAGCGGGCGGCGCCGGCGGCGTCAGCGGCACCGAGGGAGCAGCCGATGACCACCACCCTCCTGCACACCGCCGAGGCCCTGCGCACCCGCACGCGCGCAGGCCGCCGAGCCGTCGTCATGACCATGGGCGCCCTGCACGACGGACACGCCTCGCTGATCCGCGCCGCCCGCCGCATCGCGGGCCCCGACGGCGAGGTCGTCGTCACGGTCTTCGTGAACCCCCTCCAGTTCGGGGCGGGCGAGGACCTCGACCGCTACCCCCGCACCCTCGACGCCGACGTCAAGATCGCCGAGCAGGCGGGCGCGGACGTCGTCTTCGCCCCCGCCGTGGACGAGGTCTACCGGGGCGGCGAGCCCCAGGTCCGCGTCAGCGCGGGCCCCATGGGCACGGTCCTCGAAGGCGCGACCCGCCCCGGCCACTTCGACGGCATGCTCACCGTCGTCGCCAAGCTGCTGCACCTCACCGGGCCGGACGTGGCGCTCTTCGGCCAGAAGGACGCCCAGCAGCTCGCGCTGATCCGCCGCATGGTCCGCGACCTCGACTTCCCCGTGGAGATCGTCGGCGTCCCCACCGTCCGCGAGGACGACGGCCTGGCCCTCTCCAGCCGCAACCGCTACCTCGCGCCGGACGAGCGGCGCACCGCCCTCGCCCTCTCCCGGGCCCTCTTCGCGGGCCGCGACCGGCATGCCGCGCAGGAGGCGCTCCGCGCGCGTGCCGCCAGCGCGCCCGCCACACGCGCGCGTGCCGAAGCCCTCAGCGCGCGGCGAGTCCCGTGCCGCGGCCGACGCCCACGCCGTGGCACAGTCCGCGCGCCCTCGACGCCCGGCGGGCCCGCCGCCGTCCTCGCCGCGGCCCGACAGGTCCTCGACGAGGCCGCGCGCCTGCGGCCCCCGCTGGAGCTGGACTACGTGGCGCTGGTGGACCCCGCCGACTTCACCGAGGTCCGCCCCGGCCACACCGGCGAAGCCGTCCTCGCCGTGGCCGCCAAGGTCGGCTCGACACGGCTGATCGACAACATCCCGCTCACCTTCGGAGCCGCCATATGAGTGCCACCGGAATACGGCTGCACGCCCCCGCGCCCGGCTGGTCCCTGGACTCCGATGTCGTGGTCGTCGGCTCCGGAGTGGCCGGACTGACCGCCGCCCTGCGCTGCTCCGCCGCCGGTCTGCGGACGGTCGTGGTGACCAAGGCCCGCCTGGACGACGGTTCCACGCGCTGGGCGCAGGGCGGGATCGCCGCGGCGCTCGGCGAGGGCGACACCCCCGGACAGCACTTGGACGACACCCTCGTGGCGGGCGTGGGCCTCTGCGACGAGGAGGCCGTGCGCACTCTCGTCACGGAGGGTCCCGGCGCCGTGCGCCGCCTCATCGAGACCGGCGCCCACTTCGACACCGGGGCCGAGGGCGCCATAGAGCTGACCCGCGAGGGCGGCCACCACCGCCGCCGCATCGTCCACGCGGGCGGCGACGCGACCGGCGCGGAGGTCTCCCGCGCCCTCGTCGAGGCGGTACGCGCGCGTGACATCCCGACCGTGGAGAACGCCCTGGTCCTCGACCTCCTCACCGACGCCGAGGGCCGCACCGCCGGTGTCTCCCTGCACGTCATGGGAGAGGGCCAGCACGACGGCGTCGGGGCCGTCCACGCCCCCGCGGTGGTCCTCGCCACCGGCGGCATGGGCCAGGTCTTCTCCGCGACCACCAATCCGTCCGTCTCCACCGGCGACGGCGTCGCGCTCGCCCTGCGCGCGGGCGCCGAGGTCTCCGACCTGGAGTTCGTGCAGTTCCACCCCACCGTGCTCTTCCTCGGCGCCGACGCCGAGGGCCAGCAGCCGCTGGTCTCCGAGGCGGTGCGGGGCGAGGGCGCGCATCTGGTGGACGCCGACGGCGTGCGCTTCATGGTCGGTCAGCACGAGCTGGCCGAGCTGGCGCCCCGCGACATCGTCGCCAAGGGCATCACGCGCCGCATGCAGGAGCGGGGCACCGATCACATGTACCTCGACGCCCGGCACTTCGGCGCGCACATGTGGGAGAACCGCTTCCCGACGATCCTGGCCGCCTGCCGCGCCCACGGCATCGACCCGGTCACCGAGCCCATCCCCGTCGCCCCGGCCGCGCACTACGCCTCCGGAGGCGTCCGCACCGACTCGTACGGCCGCACCACCGTCCCCGGCCTGTACGCCTGCGGAGAGGTGGCCTGCACCGGCGTGCACGGCGCCAACCGCCTGGCCTCCAACTCCCTCCTCGAAGGCCTGGTCTACGCCGAGCGCATCGCCGCCGACATCACGGCCCAGCACGCGCGGAACACCCTCCACGCGCGCGTGCCGCACCCCGTCGCGCATCCGGAGATCCCTTCGCACCCCCTGCTGCCGTCCGAGGCACGCTTCGCCATCCAGCGCGTGATGACCGAGGGCGCCGGAGTGCTCCGCTCCGCCGAGTCCCTCGCCGAGGCGGCGGCCGCCCTCGCCCGCATCCACGCCGAAGCCGCGCGGGCGCGCTCGCCGAGCACGGCAAGACGGCCGAGCCCGGCGTCGACACCTGGGAGACCACCAACCTCCTGTGCGTCGCCCGCGTCCTGGTGGCCGCCGCCCAGCGCCGCGAGGAGACCCGCGGCTGCCACTGGCGCGAGGACCACGCCGACCGCGACGACGAGGCCTGGCGGCGCCACATCGTCGTACGCCTCAACCCGGACAGGACACTGGCGGCACACACCACCGAGACCCCCGACTTCCCTCCGACGACCCCTCCCAGTCCCCAGGAGCAGTGACCGTGAGCACCCCCGAAGACCTTCCCCTCGCCCCGTCCGGCGGCGGCTGCGGCGACGCCTGCGGCTGCGGCGGGGACGACGCCTTCGACCCCCTGGAGTGCGGTCTCGACCCCGCTCTGGCCCGCCTCCTGGCCGAGGCGGGCCTCGACCCCCTCCAGGTCGAGGACATCGCGCACATGGCCATCGAGGAGGACCTGGCGGGCGGCGTGGACGTCACCACGGTCGCCACCATCCCCGAGGACGCCGTCGCCACCGCCGACTTCGTCGCGCGCGAGGCGGGCACGGTCGCGGGCCTGCGCGTGGCCGAAGCCGTGGTCTCCGTGGTGTGCGAAGAGGAGTTCGAGGTCGAGCGGCACGTCGAGGACGGCGACCGCGTCGAGGCGGGCGACGTGCTGCTCAGCGTCACCACCCGCACCCGCGACCTGCTCACCGCCGAGCGCAGCGCCCTGAACCTCCTGTGCCGCCTCTCCGGCATCGCGACGGCCACGCGCGCGTGGGCGGACGTGCTGGACGGCACGAAGGCGAAGGTCCGCGACACCCGCAAGACGACGCCCGGCTACCGCGCCCTGGAGAAGTACGCCGTACGCATGGGCGGCGGCGTCAACCACCGCATGTCGCTCTCCGACGCGGCCCTGGTCAAGGACAACCACGTGGTCGCCGCGGGCGGCGTCGCGCAGGCCTTCAAGGCCGTGCGCGAGCAGTTCCCGGAGGTACCGATCGAGGTGGAGGTCGACACGCTCCACCAGCTCCGCGAGGTCGTCGACGCGGGCGCCGACCTGATCCTCCTGGACAACTTCACGCCGGGCGAGACCGAGGAGGCCGTCGCTCTCGTGGCCGGCCGCGCGTTCCTGGAGTCCTCGGGCCGCCTCACCCTGGAGAACGCCCGCGCGTACGCCATCACGGGCGTCGACTACCTGGCGGTCGGGGCCCTGACCCACTCCTCCCCGATCCTCGACATCGGCCTGGACCTGCGGGAAGCGGTGCGCGACTGATGCTGCTGACGATCGACGTAGGGAACACCCACACCGTCCTCGGCCTCTTCGACGGCGAGGAGATCGTCGAGCACTGGCGCATCTCCACCGACGCCCGTCGCACGGCCGACGAACTCGCCGTCCTGCTCAACGGCCTGATGGGCATGCACCCGCTGCTCGGCGAGGAGCTGGGCGACGGCATCGACGGCATCGCGATCTGCTCGACGGTCCCCTCCGTCCTGCACGAGCTGCGCG
>RBWT01000196.1 GCA_004010275.1 Streptomyces huasconensis | reverse complement strand
CCTCCCCGCCACCGCCCGCCGAAGCCCCGTACGTGGCCCCCCAGCCCACGTACGACACCGCTGCGCCCCGGCATACCAACCGGCCCACGATCCCGCCCACGACCCCATCCACCACCCCGCGTACGACAGCGGCCCCGCCACCGAACCGCTGCCCCGGCCCTTCCAGGCCCCCAGCTCGGGCGAGCCCTGGAACGCCGCCCCCGGAGGCCACCCGTGAACGCGTCGCTGCCCGATGTCCCCGAAGTCCGCGTCGTCGGGCTGCCCCTGCTCACCTCGGGCTTCGACCTGGTCGAACGCCTCGATCTCGCCATGCACCTGAAAGTGCACGGCCCCCTCGAACCGATGGCGGGCGAGCCGCTGGCCCGTCTCGCCGAGCAGATCGCGCTGCGCGGCCGGGGCGGCGCCGGCTTCCCGTTCGCCCGGAAGCTGCGGGCCGTCGCCGACGCGGCGATACGTCGAGGCGTACGCCCCGTGGTGGTCGTCAACGGCAGCGAGGACGAACCGGCCTGCCGCAAGGACACCGTCCTGATCAACCGTGCCCCGCACCTCATCCTGGACGGCGCCCTGCTCGCCGCCGAGGCTCTCGGCGCCCGCACCCTCGTCATCGGCGTGACCCGTGACTCGACCGAGGCGTCGATGCGCACCGCCCTGGCCGAGCGGGGGCTCGGCGACCGGCGCGGGGCGGCCCTTCGCGCGCGCGTGCAGCGCAACCCGGTGCGCATGGTCACCGGGGAGTCGTCCGCCCTGGTCCGCTCCGCCGACGGCGGCCCCCCGCTGCCGCCGGGCCGCAAGGCGCGTACGTCCGAGTACGGAGTGGGCGGCGCGCCGACCCTGCTCTCGAACGCGGAGACCTTCGCCCAGCTCGCCGTCGCCGCCCGGATCGGCGCCGACCGCTACTGCCGCACCGGGCTGCGCGAGGAGCCCGGCACCGTCCTGCTGACCCTCGCCGGAGCGGTCACCCGGCCGATGGTCGTCGAGGTCCCCACCGGAGTACCGCTGCGCGACGTCCTCCAGCTCGCCGGCGCCCCCGCGCTCCCCCAGGGCGTGCTGACGGGCGGCTACCACGGCAAGTGGCTCGACGGCGTCACGGCGAACGAGGCGGTCATCTCCCGTGCCGCCCTGGAGGCCTGCGGCGGCGCGCTCGGCGCGGGCGCGGTCCTGCCGATCGGCGAGGGCACCTGTCCGCTCGGGGAGTCGCTGCGCGTCGCGCACTGGCTGGCTTCGGAGAGCGCCGGTCAGTGCGGCCCCTGCTACCTCGGCCTGCCCGCGGCGGCCCGTGGCCTCGCGGACGTCCTCCAGGGCGGTGGTCCCACGGCCCTCGAAGCGCTGCGCGAGGTGACGCGGACCGTGAAGCGGCGCGGTGCCTGCAAGCATCCGGACGGCTCGGCGGCCTTCCTGGAGTCGACGATCGCGGCGTTCACGGACGACCTCGCGGCGCACGTGCTGGGCGACGGCTGCGGCCGCCCCGTCGCGGGCGTCCTGCCCCTCCAGGCGGAGGCACCCCCGGCGCAGGCGCCCAGCGGCCGCAGGCTGGCCGTCGACTGGACGCTGTGCCAGGGCCACGGCCTGTGCGCGGACATCGTCCCGGAGCTGATCCAGCTGGGCCCGGACGGCTTCCCGTCGGTCGCGGAGGCCGCCGTACCGCGCTACTCCGAAGCGCGCGCCTCCCGTGCCGTGCGCCGCTGCCCGGCGCTCGCCCTTGCGCATCGAGGAGGACCCGGAACCGGTGACCCGCCCCGCCCTGCCCACAGCACTGCCGCCGGGCCGTGGCCGCAGGGCACTCGGCAGCGGCCGGCAGTAAACGGCGACAAGGAGAACCAAGAAGGGCCGCGGGAAAGCGCGGGGAAACAAGAAGCGGGCCACCCGATCCGGGTGGCCCGCTTCTCATCTTCTGTGGAGCTAAGGAGAATTGAACTCCTGACCTCCTGCATGCCATGCAGGCGCTCTACCAACTGAGCTATAGCCCCTTGCTTGTGTCCGCCCGGTTCCCCCGGCGACTCCCCAAACATTACACGGTCACCCCCGTGCTCCACCAAATCGTTTCCGGTCTGGCCCGATAGCGCCCGATAAGGCCGGTACTGTCAGCCTCCGTGACCGTGATCGCGTTCGCCGCCGCCCGCCGCCGCGTGCCTCTCGCCGCCGGAGCCTGCCTGTTCTCCTTCACGGCCTTCTGGCTCGCGCAGCGCGCCGCCGACGTCTCGATGATCGACCTGATGGTCTACCGCGCGGAGGGCGAGACCGTACGCGCGGGCGGCGACCTCTACGCGTTGCGCACCACCGAAGCCCATCTCCCGACGACCTACCCGCCGTTCGCCGCGCTCCTGTTCACCCCGCTGACGCTGCTGGACACCCCGGACATGCGCATGCTCGCGACGTTGGGGAACCTTCTCCTACTGGTCGCCTTCGTGGCCCTGTCCCTGCGGCTCATCCTTGAAGAGCGGCCCATCCTTGAAGAGCGGTTTGGCCTCGAAGAGCGGCACGCGCGCGTGGAGGCGGTCCTGTGGGTCTCCGCCCTCGCCGTCTGGTGCGAGCCGGTGTGGACGACGCTGCGCTACGGACAGATCAATCTGCTGCTCACCGTGCTCGTCCTGTGGGACCTGTCACGTCGCCCCGGCCATCGGTGGGCGGGCCTCGGCATCGGCCTCGCCGCGGCGGTCAAGCTCACGCCCGCGCTGTTCGCGGTGTTCCTGCTGCTGACCGGCACCGCCAAGGCGCTGCGGCGCGGGGTGTGGCGGCCCGCCGTGCGGCACGCGTGCGTGGCCGCCGTCTCGTTCGCCGGGGCGACGCTCCTCGCGGCCGCCGTCCTGCCCTACGACTCACGGCGGTTCTGGACGCGGATGGTTTTCGAGGCGGGCCGGGTGGGGCTGGCGGAGGACACCGCGAACCAGTCGCTGCGGGGCGTCCTCGCCCGGCTCCTGCACAGCGCGGACCCCGGGCCGTGGTGGGCGGTGTCCGCGGCGGTGTCCTGCGCGATCGGCCTCGCCGCCGCGGTGGCCGCGGCGCTGCGCGGGGAGCGGGCCCGGGCCGTGCTCTGCTGTGCGGCGACGGCGCTCCTGGTGAGCCCGGTGTCGTGGTCGCATCACTGGGTGTGGTGTGTGCCGATGGTGCTGGCCCTGGGGGTCGAGGCGGCGCGACGGGGCGGCCGGCTCCGGTGGGCGGCGGCCGGGGCCGCGTGCCTGGTCTTCTGCTCGTACGCCCTGTGGTGGGTGCCACATGGGGCGGGGCGGCTCGAACTCGCCCAGAACTATGGCCAGATGACGCTGTCCGGCCTCTACGTGGTGACCGCTTCGGCGTTTCTGCTGGCCGCTCTCGTTCCCGTCGGCCGGTCTCAGGCGGTGGCGAACGAGTAGAACCGCTTGAGGGTGCAGTGCTCGTCGAGCAACCGGCCGTAGATCGGCTCCCCTTCGAGCTCACGGTAGGTCTCGATGGGGTCGCCTTTTATGATCAGCGCCCGTGCGCATTCCTCGCACCAGTACTGGTAGTCGTTGTTGACCGGTTCCATGTCGCGGACGATCGGCGTGCCACTGTTGCACCAGTCGCATTTCCGCCTGTGTGCCCCCATCGATCAGCTCCAGCTGTGGCCGCAGGCGGTGCAGACATAACTGACTCCGCCGTTGTCGCCGAGTACCTGGGCGACGTGGACCGAGCCGCAGGAAGGGCAGTTGAGGAGAGTGCGGAGCGCGTGGCGTTCTCGTGTCGCCGTCGCGTCGAAGAGGTGGTCGACCTCTTCGAGGATGCTCGCAGGCATCGCGCTCTCCCTCCCGTCGGGCTGCGTTCCCCTTCCGGCTGTCCGATTCTGCCACGGCCCGAGCGGACCGGTCAGCGACCCAGGGTGGCAAAAAGAAAATCCCGCCCCCTGACGGGGACGGGATTTCCGGGACTGTGGAGCTAAGGAGAATTGAACTCCTGACCTCCTGCATGCCATGCAGGCGCTCTACCAACTGAGCTATAGCCCCTTGTGCCACGCGGTGGAACCGCTCCGGCGTTTCGCCCCGCTCTGCGGGGCGAACAAGAAGAACTTTAGCCTGCGACCAGCCGGAATGTGAAATCCGGGTCCGGCCGCCCCCGGGGCAGGGCTCCGGAGGCGCTCAGTCGTCGTCGCCGAGCACCGGTTCCGGCAGCGTGCCGGCGTTGTGCTCCAGCAGGCGCCAGCCGCGCGCGCCCTGGCCGAGGACCGACCAGCAGCAGTTGGAGAGACCGCCGAGCCCCTCCCAGTGGTGGGACTCCAGGCCGAGGAGACGGCCGATCGTGGTGCGGATGGTGCCGCCGTGGCTGACCACCACCAGCGTGCCGTTGTCCGGCAGCTTCTCGGCGTGACGCAGCACGACGGGAGCGGCGCGGTCGGCGACCTCGGTCTCCAGCTCACCGCCGCCGCGGCGCACCGCCTCGCCGCGCTTCCACGCGGCGTACTGCTCGCCGAAGCGGGCGATGATCTCGTCGTGCGTCAGGCCCTGCCACGCACCGGCGTACGTCTCCCGGAGGGCTTCCTCGTGGGTGACGGACAGGCCGGTGACGGCGGCCAGCTCGGGCAGCGTGGCCGCCGCCCGCCTGAGGTCGGAGGCGATGATCGCATCCGGCTTCAGGGAGGCGAGCAGCCGGGCGGCGCGCCGGGCCTGGCCGACGCCCGTCTCGGTCAGCTCGATGTCCGTGGAGCCCTGGAAGCGGCGCTCCAGGTTCCAGGCTGTCTGGCCGTGCCGCCACAGGATGATCCGGCAGCCGCGGTTGCTCACCGCAGCTCACCGTCCAGGTCAGCCTCCTCGGCGGCCTTCTGCTCGGCGTGCTCGGCGCCCTTGCCGCGGGTCGCCTTGGCGTCCTCGGGCAGGCCGATCTCGGGGCAGTCCTTCCACAGGCGCTCGAGGGCGTAGAAGACACGCTCCTCGCTGTGCTGGACGTGGACCACGATGTCGACGTAGTCGAGCAGGATCCACCGGGCGTCGCGGTCGCCCTCGCGACGGACCGGCTTGGCGCCGAGCTGCTTGTTCAGCTGCTCCTCGATCTCGTCGACGATGGACTTGACCTGGCGGTCGTTGGGTGCGGAGGCGAGCAGGAACGCGTCCGTGATCGACAGCACGTCGCTGACGTCGTACGCGATGATGTCGTGCGCGAGCTTGTCGGCAGCCGCCTGGGCGGCGACGTTGATGAGCTCGATGGAGCGGTCCGTGGCGGTCACTGGTGAGCTTTCCTTCAGATGGTCAAGACACCCCAAGGGTCTCACGGACCGCCGCCCGCTCCCCAGACGATTACGTCACCGCCTCCGCGGACCCGGTTCTCACCCCGCCGTGTAGTCCTGGCCGAGGACCACGGAGACGTCCGCGTTCGGTGCCGTCCTGCCCTTGCGGACCACGCTCGTCGGCAGGCCGAGGGTCTTGGCGACCTCGGTGGCCTGCGCCTTGTCGGCCTCGTCGGCGTACGTGATCTGTGAGGTGGGACGGGCCGCGGCGCCCGTGCCGGCGTCGACGAAGGCGTAGCCGCCGTTGACCAGGGAGACCCGGGCGTCCTGCGCCGCGCCCTTGGAGCCGGAGGCGTTCTGCACGCCGACCCGCAGGGCCGCGCCCTGCTCCGGGGCCTTCACCGCGCCGCCGAGGACCTCCTTGACCACGGTGTCGCCGGCCTTCTCGGAGAGGGTGCCGTCCGACCGCACCGGCAGCAGCGTCGTCTTGTAGTCGCCGCCCTTCGCGCGTTCGGCGAGCTTGGCGAGGAAGGTGCCGAGGTCCTTCTCCTTGAGCGAGGGGTCGAGGATCTGGGCGAGCGACTCGACGGTGGTGGTGGCCCCCTGCGGGTCCGACGAGAGCTTGCGCAGGATGCCCCGCATGACCTGGCCGAAGCGGGCCAGCTGCGCGCTCTCGTCCTCGCCGGGCGCGCGGTAGGTGGCGTACGCGACGGCCATCTGGCCGCTGAGGGTCTGCTGCTCGCCCTTCTTCACGAGGGGCGCTTCGCCCTTCTTCGCCTTCGGGTCGGGCACGTCGGCGTCCGTGTCGACGTCGATGGTGCCGACCAGCTCGACGAGGTTGTTCAGGAACGGGGTGTCCAGGCGCCAGGTGCCCTCGACCTCGGTGCCGAGCACGGTGTCGATCGACTCGCGGGTGCCCGTCGAGCCGTCGTCGTCGACGGACTTGCCGAGCGTCGTCGCGCTGCCCTCGTCGTCCGACACGGCGAGGGAGTTCGGCAGCAGGACGGTGGCGCCCTGGCCGGTGGTGGCGTTGTTCACCAGCAGGGCGGTGGAGGTGCCGCCGCCCTTGGTGTCGTGCAGGTGCACGACGATCACGTCGCGCTTCTGCGGGCCGGTCGCGTCGGCCGCGCCGCCCGTGCCGTCGGACTGGCCGGGCAGCTTGCCCGCGAACCACAGGTAGCCGACGCCGCCCGCGATCAGTCCAGGGCGAGGACCACGACGAGCGCGACGACCCGGGAGCGCCCGCGCCGCTTGGCCTCCTCGCGCCGCTCGGTGCGGCTCTCGGTGAACTTCAGCCAGTCGATGACGTCTTCGGAGTCCTCGTCCGGCTCCTCGATGAACGAGAACTGCTCGGTCTTGTACTCGGGCTGCTCGTGCCCGGGCTGCTCGTACCCCGGCTGTTCGTCCTCGCGCCGCGGTTCGGGTTCCGGTGCCGGTTCGGGTTCCGGTTCGGGCCTAGGCGACGGCGAAGGCTGATGTTGCTGCTGCTGAGGGACCCAGGCGGTGTCGTACGGGGTCGGGGCGGCGCCCTGCGCGTCGTACGCCTGCTGCTGTCCCCCACCGGCATACGGGTCGTACCCGTACCCCTGGTACTGCTGGGGCACCTGCGGCTGCTGTTGTTGCTGCTGCTGCACCAGCTGATACACCGGCTGTCCGTACTCGTCGTACCCGACGACCTGGTACTGGTCGGCCGCGTACCTGGCGCCATACCCGGCGGTGTGCCCGGCCGCGTACTCACCCGCGTACTCGCCCGCATACGGGTCGCTGCCCGCATAAGGGTCGTACTGTCGGTCGTTCACCGGTGGTGCCCCTCTCGGCTCATTCGCCGCGGTACAGCTCGCGCTTGTCGATGTAACGCACCACACCGTCCGGCACCAGGTACCAGACGGGATCGCCCTTGGCGACCCGGGCGCGGCAGTCCGTGGACGAGATGGCGAGGGCCGGGACCTCCACCAAGGAGACACCGCCCTTGGGGAGTCCGGGGTCGGCCAGCGTGTGGCCGGGCCGGGTGACCCCGATGAAGTGCGCGAGGGAGAACAGCTCTTCGGTGTCCCGCCAGGTGAGGATCTGGCCGAGCGCGTCGGCGCCCGTGATGAAGAAGAGGTCCGTGTCGGGGTTGAGGGCGCGCAGGTCGCGCAGCGTGTCCGTGGTGTACGTCGCGCCGCCGCGGTCGATGTCGATGCGGCTCACCGAGAACTGCGGGTTCTCGGCGGTCGCGATGACCGTCATCAGATAGCGGTCCTCGGCCGGGGACACCCGCTTGTCGCTCTTCTGCCACGGCTGTCCGGTCGGCACGAACACCACCTCGTCGAGGTGGAACTGCGCGGCGACCTCGCTGGCCGCCACGAGGTGTCCGTGGTGGATCGGGTCGAACGTTCCGCCCATGACGCCGAGGCGGCGCTTGCCGTTGCTCACCGGACCGGCCCCCGGAGAGATCCCCGGGCCGGTAGGCATGTCCTGCTCTCCCATGCGTGCAGACCCTACCGGCCCGGCGGAGGGGCCCCGCTCCGGTCCCCGGTGGTTGCTAGCGGTCCCGGTTGAAGCGGGTGGTGATCCACAGGAGCAGCATGAGGGCGACGAAGGCGCCGCCGCCGGTGAGGAGAGGGCTGAGGCTTTCGTGGTCGCCGCCGTGCTCGCCGCCCTCGGAGGCGAGAGTGACCAGCTGGGCGGCGGTGCTGTGGAGGCTCATCTCAGGCAGGACCTATCCGGGGGTGGGATGGACATAAGGACTTTCCGGGCCATCGTAAGCGGGGGCCCGGCTCCGGCTCACGCCGACTCAGCTCTTGTGGCCCTCGTCGCCGCCGCTCCGGTGGTCGTCGCCGCCGCCCCGCTGGTCCTCCTCGTCGCCGCGGCGGTACCCGCGCAGCAGGAACCAGCCCACCAGGACGCACCCGACGACCATGACGATCAGCACGACCCGCAGCAGATTGCCGGGCCCCTGCCGCTCCGCGGCCTTGGCCGCCTCGGTGAGCCAGACGGCCCCAGCGTTGTGCTCCATGACGGAAGACTCCTTCTGTGTGCTGCCCTGTCACGGTATCTCCGCCTAGGCTGGAGGCCACCTCGGGGGCACAAGAGGACCAGACATGGGGGAATCGGCATGACCGACGGCAACCACCACGACGGCGGCGGGGACGGCATGGGGCACGAGCGCGTCCCGAGCCGGCAGCGGCGGCGCTTCCCCGGCATCTCCTCGCGGGCCTACGAACATCCGGCCGACCGCTCGGCCCTGGTGGCCCTGCGCAGGCTCAGCGGATTCGACACGGTCTTCAAGGCCCTCAGCGGCCTGCTGCCCGAGCGCAGCCTGCGGCTGCTGTTCCTGTCCGACTCCGTGCGGGTCTCGGACGCGCAGTTCGCGCACCTGAACACCATGCTGCGGGACGCCTGTTACATCCTGGACCTGGAGAAGGTCCCGCCGATGTACGTCAACCAGGACCCCAATCCGAACGCGATGTGCATCGGTCTCGACGAGCCGATCATCGTGGTGACCACGGGCCTGGTCGAGCTGCTCGACGAGGAGGAGATGCGGGCGGTCGTCGGCCACGAGGTGGGGCACGCCCTCTCCGGCCACTCCGTCTACCGCACGATCCTGCTCTTCCTGACGAACCTCGCGCTGAAGGTCGCGTGGATTCCGCTGGGCAACGTCGCGATCATGGCGATCGTGACGGCGCTGCGCGAGTGGTTCCGCAAGTCGGAGCTGTCGGCGGACCGGGCGGGCCTGCTGGTCGGCCAGGACCTGACGGCCTCGATGCGCGGCCTGATGAAGCTCGCGGGCGGCAACCACCTGCACGAGATGAACGTCGACGCGTTCCTGGAGCAGGCCGAGGAGTACGAGGCCGGGGGCGACCTGCGCGACTCGGTCCTGAAGATCCTGAACATGCTGCCGCGCACGCATCCCTTCGCCACCGTCCGCGCCGCCGAGCTGAAGAAGTGGGCGGAGAGCCGCGACTTCCAGCGGATCATGGACGGCCACTACCCGCGCCGCGACGAGGACAAGGACACCTCGGTCTCCGACTCCTTCCGGCAGTCGGCCTCGGCGTACGCGGACGACGTACGCAACAGCAAGGACCCGCTGATGAAGCTGGTCAGCGACATCGCGGGCGGCGCGGGCGACCTCGGCGGGAAGCTGCGCGGGAAGTTCACGGGGCAGGGCGGCGGCGACACCTCCAAGGAGGGGTGACCCGGGCCGCGCCTCTCACGGCGAAGGCTGGGCGGAAGCCGCCAGCGAGCCGCAGACCGCCGTCGCCTTTCCCGTCTCGTACGGATCGGTGGCGGCCGGGCCGCCCGCCTTCGCCCGCTGCCCCGCGAGCAGCGGGCGCAGCCGGCTCGCCGTCTCGTCCGCGCAGCTGAGCGGGCCGGCCCGGGCGGCGGAGACCAGCAGCTCGGCCCGGTGGCATGCGCAGGTCGTCGCGGTCGAAGCGGAACCGCAGCTCGCGCCGGACGGTGAACAGCGATGCCTTGGCGCCGTCCTCGCGGGCGGCGGCCGCAGCGCGTACACGAACGTGTGGTCCGAGGTGACCTCCAGCGCGTTCCGGTCCGTCTCGGCGGCCCGCAGGGTGCCGCGGACCCTGGCCCGCTCGTCGGCGAGCGCGGCCCTCGCCCGGTCGAACCGCACCAGCCAGCCGGTGGGCGCGTGCCGCTCGTCGGCGGCGGGGTGCGCGAAGCTGCGGTCGAACTGGCCGTGCTGCGCGGGGTCGAGCAGCAGCCGCACGGCGCCCGGTGAGCCGCCGGTGAGCGTGTCCGGGTCGAGCGAGGAGGCGATCAGGTACTCCCTGGCGGTGGTCAGGGCGGCCCTGACCTGGCTGTTGGAGAAGTGCGCGGTGCGGCGCACGGCGGGCAGGCCGACGCCCTCGGCCCCCGCCGGGAACCGGGCGGCGGGGCTGTGCGCGTAGAGGTCGGCGACCCGCGTGGAGCCGGGCACGCTGCCCTGCGGGGCCAGCGGGATCACCGTCATCCGCAGCGGCTGGGGCCGCTTGGCCTGGGGGGCCGGATACGGATGCCGTATGCCCATGTAGATGGCCGTGCCGAAGGCCAGGGCGATCAGTACGACGAGCAGCAGGGCCTGCCGGGACAGGCCCCGGTGCAGGGCGGGGCGGCGGCGCACGGCGCGGGCGTGGTCGGTCATGCGCTCCCGCGCGGAGAACTCCTGGAGGCGGGCGGCTCGCACGAACGACTCGTCGAAGACAACGGATCGGTACTCGTCCTCACCACCGTCGGGGCCGCCCTCGGGTGTCCCCGCGGGTGGGTCTCCTGACTCGCCCATACCTTCAGAGTAGGTCTCCGGGGGGTCGGGTAAACGCCGTGGTCCGCGTCAAGTTGCGCCGGCTCCTCACGGGGTGCGCGGCACCGCGGGGGCGGGCGGCCGGCCGAACTCGGCGGAGGCCGACGGGCCGGCCGGGGCCTCCTTGCCGGTCTTGTCGGTGCTCTGGCCCACCTCGGTGGAGGCGGGCGCGGGCACGCGGTCCTGGCGGCCCGAGGAGGCGCCGCGGTAGACGGCGGCGAAGGCGAGGGCGACCATGCCGATGCCCATCAGGAGGGCGAGCATCCAGGCCACGGGGCGGTGCCAGCGGGCGCGGCCGGGGTGGCGCCCGGGGCGGGCGTACCCCGCGTCCGGGGTGTCGTGTCCGTAGGCGTCGTCGAAGTCGTCGCGGCCGAATCCGTCGTCGTCCGGGCCGAATCCGTCGTCGTAGAAGTCGTCGTCGCCCGCGTCGCGTCCCCGGCCGCGGGGGCGGCCCCGGCGGGCCTCGGCCTCGGAGGCCTCCGCGCGCGCCTGGGCGGCCGCCAACAGCCGCTCCACGGCGGTCGGTTCATGGATCTGGGCGGCCCGTACGAAGTCCTCGTCGAAGACCACGGAGGCGAACTCTTCGTCCGCACCCCCGCGGTCGCGGTCGTCGTCGGGCTCCCAGCCGTCAGGGAACGACGGCGTGCCCCCCACGTCCTCCGGCACCCTCCCAGCGTAGACCTGGGAGGGGCAATTTGGGCAGCCCGTAAGGGAATTCGGCACCCGGAGGTGTCACCGCACGTGGCCGTCGCCCGTCACGATGTACTTGGTCGACGTCAGCTCCGGCAGGCCCATCGGCCCGCGGGCGTGCAGCTTCTGCGTGGAGATGCCGATCTCGGCGCCGAAGCCGAACTGGCCGCCGTCGGTGAAGCGCGTCGAGGCGTTCACGGCGACCGTGGTGGAGTCGACGAGCTGCGTGAAGCGGCGCGCGGCCTGCTGCGAGGTGGTGACGATGGCCTCCGTGTGCCCGGAGGTCCACAGCCGGATGTGCTCGACGGCCTGCTCCAGGGTGTCGACGACGGCGGCCGCGATGTCGTACGAGAGGTACTCGGTCTCCCAGTCCTCGGTCGTCGCGGGCACGACGGTGGCCTTGGAGCCGTCCCCATAGGTGAGCACGCGCTCGTCGGCGTGCACGGTCACCCCGGCCTCCGCGAGGGCGTCCAGGGCGCGCGGCAGGAACGCGTCGGCGATGTCCCGGTGGACGAGCAGCGTCTCGGCGGCGTTGCAGACGCTGGGCCGCTGCGCCTTGGAGTTGATCAGGATGTCGACGGCCATGTCGATGTCGGCGGCGGCGTCGACGTACACATGGCAGTTGCCGGTGCCGGTCTCGATGACCGGGACGGTGGACTCCTCGACGACGGTCTTGATCAGCGAGGCGCCGCCGCGCGGGATGAGCACGTCGACGAGGCCGCGGGCGCGCATCAGCTCGCGTACGGAGTCCCGGCTCTCGCCCGGCACGAGCTGGACGGCGTCGGCGGGCAGGCCTGCGCCGTGCACCGCGTCGCGCAGGACGCGCACGAGCGCGGTGTTCGATTCGTACGCCGATGACGAGCCCCGCAGGAGCACGGCGTTGCCGGACTTCAGGAAGACCGGCCGCGTCCACGGTGACGTTCGGGCGGGCCTCCGTAGATGATCCCGACGACCGCGAGGGGGACGCGGACCTGGCGCAGGTCGATGCCGTTGGGGAGCGTGGAGCCGCGGACGACCTCGCCCACCGGGTCGGGCAGGGCCGCCACGTCGCGCACGTCGCCGGCGATGGCGCGGACCCGCTCGGGGGTGAGGGTGAGCCGGTCGATGATCCCCTCGCCGGTCCCGGCCTCGCGGGCGCGCTCGATGTCCTTGGCGTTGGCGTCGACGATCTCGGCGGTCCGCACCTCCAGGGCGTCGGCGATCGCGAGCAGCGCGTCGTCCTGGCGGCGCGCGGCAGCGGCGCGAGCGTGGCGAAGGCGCCGCGGGCGCGGTAGGCGGCCTGGGCGACCGGCGAGAGGTTGTCGTAGGGCGAGACGGGAGAGAGCGACGTCATGTCCGCAGGGTAATCCCCGCGCGCGGGGCATTCACCCGGTGTTCCAGTCCCCGAGACCGGGCGGGGGCGGGCGTGGGACGACGGCTCAAAAGAGCCGCCCTGCCGAGGGCGTCAGAACGGATGTACGCCCACCGGCGCGGCCGGCAGCGGACCGTACCCCTCCGCGATCCGCTGGTGGTACGTGTCGCGGTCGATCACTTCGAGCCCCACGATCTCCCACGGCGGCAGCTGCGCGCTCTGCCGGTGCTCGCCCCACAGCCGCAGCGCGACCGCGGCGGCGTCGTGCAGGTCGCGGGCCTC
The DNA here is from genome assembly GCA_004010275.1 of Streptomyces huasconensis. GTDB lineage: Bacteria > Actinomycetota > Actinomycetes > Streptomycetales > Streptomycetaceae > Streptomyces > Streptomyces huasconensis. The sequence continues at coordinate 1,453 of RBWT01000196.1, read as the reverse complement.
TTCCCAGTAGCGGATCTCGGCGTGGTCGGGGGCGTACCGGCTGGTGAGGAGGAAGGGGTGGTCGTGGGCGAGCTGTTCGAGGCCGCGGCGCAGCTCCTTCAGCGGGGCCTCCGGGCCCGAGACACTCAGGGTGACGTGCCACAGGCGGGGCGTCTGAACCGTCTCGCCCTCCGCCGTCCCGCGCGCCGGGTTCTCGTGCCCGGCGTTCGCCTCGCTCTCGTACGCCTCCCCCGCGGCGACGCTCGTCAGCGCCCGCTCAGCCGAGCCGCGGGACGCCGCCCCTGGGCGCGCTCGTCTCACGACGGCCTCCTTTACGCAGTGTCGGTGCGGACACGCAACGGTCGTACGGAACTGTCTTCAACAAAGTTGACCAGCCCGAGCCGTCCCGCGGGGCGGTTTTGGGGAGTTTCACCTTCCGCGGAGCACCTGCCGGGGCCGCGCACGGCGGTTTTCGGCCGGGGCGCGGCGGGCTATCCGTGGAGCAGGACGAGGTCGTCGCGGTGCACGACCTCCCGTTCGTACGCCGGTCCGAGTTCCCGCGCGAGATCCCGCGTGGAGCGGCCGAGGAGCTGCGGCAGCTCCTTCGCGTCGAAGTTCACCAGGCCGCGCGCGACGGCCCGGCCCGCGGTGTCCCGCAGCTCGACGGGGTCGCCCGCGGTGAAGTCGCCCTCGACCTCGGCGATCCCCGCGGGCAGCAGCGACTTGCGCCCCTCCACGACCGCGCGCACCGCCCCGTCGTCCTGGGTGAGCGCGCCGCGCGGCTCGGAGGCGTGCTGGAGCCACAGGAGCCGGTCGGCGGAGCGGCGTCCCGTGCGGTGGAAGTACGTGCCCGTGGCGCGGCCCGCGAGGGCGTCACCGGCCTGGCTCGCGGAGGTCAGGACGACGGGGATGCCGCGGCCGCGGCGATCCGCGCGGCCTCGACCTTGGTGACCATGCCGCCGGTGCCGACGCCCGCCTTGCCCGCGCTGCCGATCTCGACGTGCGCGATGTCGGCGGGCCCCCGCACCTCGGCGATCCTGGCGGTGCCGGGCTTGGCGGGGTCGCCGTCGTACAGGCCGTCGACGTCGGAGAGCAGCACGAGCAGGTCGGCGTGGACGAGGTGGGCGACGAGGGCGGCCAGGCGGTCGTTGTCGCCGAAGCGGATCTCGTCGGTGGCCACGGTGTCGTTCTCGTTCACCACGGGGAGCGCGCCCATGGCGAGCAGCTGGTCCAGGGTGCGGGACGCGTTGCGGTGGTGGGCGCGGCGGGCCATGTCGTCGGAGGTGAGGAGCACCTGCCCGACGCGTACGCCGTACCGCGCGAAGGAGGCGGTGTAGCGGGCCACGAGCAGCCCCTGTCCGACGCTGGCGGCGGCCTGCTGGCGGGCCAGGTCCTTGGGGCGCCGCACGAGGCCGAGCGGGGCCAGACCCGCGGCGATGGCACCGGAGGACACGAGCACGATCTCGCGCTCCGC
>RBWT01000195.1 GCA_004010275.1 Streptomyces huasconensis | reverse complement strand
GGGGCTTGGCGCCCTCGGCGGCCACGACGATCGCGAACTTCTTGCCCGCCGAGAACCGCTCGCCGACCTTGGCGGCCAGCTCCTCGATGTCGAACGGGGCGCTCGGGCACGACGATGGCGTGCGCGCCCGCCGCCATAACCGGAATGCAGGGCGATCCAGCCCGTGTGACGGCCCATGACCTCGACGATCAGGACGCGCTGGTGCGACTCGGCGGTGGTCTTGAGCCGGTCGAGGGCCTCGGTCGCGACGCCCACGGCGGTGTCGAAGCCGAAGGTGACGTCGGTGACCGCGATGTCGTTGTCGATCGTCTTGGGCACGCCGACGATGGGCAGGCCCGCGTCGGAGAGCAGCCGGGCCGCCTTCAGCGTGCCCTCACCGCCGATCGGGATGATCGCGTCGAGCGCCAGGTCGGTGACGTGGCCGCGGGCGCGCTCCACGCCGTCCCGCAGGATGGGCGGGTTGCACGCGCGAGGAGCCGAGGATGGTGCCGCCGCGGGCGAGGATGCCGCCCACCGCGTCGAGGTCGAGCTTGCGGTAGTCGCACTCCAGGAGGCCTTTCCAGCCGTCGTGGAAGCCGATGACCTCGTCGCCGTGGTCCACCACCGCGCGGTGCACGACGGAGCGGATGACGGCGTTCAGTCCGGGGCAGTCGCCGCCGGAGGTCAGGACACCAATGCGCATAGCCCGGGAAACCTTTGCAACGTGGGCCGAAGGGCCGGACCACGTCGTCCGGCCGGATTCCCGCCACCCTATAGGCGCCGGGGGGCCGTACCGCATCAGGCGTCCGAGGGCTGGACGCCCCCGCTCACATGTGCGGGCGGGGCGTCAAGCGGGCTCCTGCCGGGGATGCCGGGGAGCGGTTACGCGGGCTGCTGCGCGGCGTGGATGCGCTCGGCGCGCAGCGCCTCGTACCAGCGGTCGTCCGTGGGCGGCAGCGCGTTCACATCGAGGGCCAGCTTCAGCAGCAGGTCCGCGATGAGCGGGTTGCGGGCGAGGACCGGACCGTGCATGTACGTGCCGAAGACCGTGCCGTTGTACGCGCCCTCGGTGCCGTCACCAGTGCCGTTGCCCCGGCCGAGCGTGACGCGGGCCAGCGGCCGTGCGTTCGGGCCGACGTGCGTGACGCCCTGGTGGTTCTCGAAGCCCGTCAGCGGGGGCAGGCCCAGCTGCGGGTCCTATGTCGGCGAGGACGTCGCCGACGCACCGCTCGCCCTCGCCGCGCGTGGAGACCACGTCGAGCAGACCGAGGCCCGGTCTCGCGCTGACCGAGGTCGTTGATGAACTCATTGCCGATGATCTGGTAGCCGGCGCAGACCGAGAAGACGATCGCCGCCGTTGCCCACGGCGTGCTGGAGGCCGCCGTCGCGGCGCAGCCGCTCCGCGGCGAGGCGCTGCGGGCGGTCCTCGCCGCCGCCGATGAGGTAGATGTCGCCGGAGGTGGGCACCGGCTGGTCGCTGCGCACGTCGTACCGCTCGACCTGGAGGCCGCGCTGGCGGGCGCGGCGCTCCACGACCAGGGCGTTGCCCTGGTCTCCGTACGTGCTGAGCAGGTCGGGGTAGACCCACACCAGCCGCAGGCTGTTGTCGCTCATGCTCATGTGTCCCTACGAATGGTCTAGAAGGGCCGGTGGGGTCAGTTGCCGACGCGGCGGCGCAGGTCCTGGAACGCGGTGTAGTTCGCGATCGTCTCGATGCGTCCCGGCGGGGCCAGCTGCACCGCCTCGTCGACGGACTCGCAGACCCGGAAGTCCAGGCCCGCGACCTCGAGACGCACGGCGAGGTCCAGCTTGCGGTCACCGAGCACGAAGATCGGGTGACCGGCCAGGCGGGTGTAGTCGACGTCCCACAGCCAGGAGGTGTCCGTGCCGTCCGCGCCTCGGGCGTTGACGGAGAGGATCACCGGGGTCGGCGGCGGGTCGATCAGCGAAAACGTTTCGAGCCAGCCCGCGGGGTTCTTCGCGAGGAGCAGCCGCAGGTCGCGGCCCTGGAACTGGACGACGTCATAGCGGCCGGCGACGGCCTGCACCTGGTACATCCGCTCCAGGGCGACCTGGGGCGGCACGCCGAAGACGGCGGCGACTGCGGCCGATGAGGTGGCGTTGGCCTTGTTCGCGCGGCCGGGCAGCTGGAGGTGGATCGGCCAGGCCGAGCCGTGCGGGTCCAGGACGTGGTCGCCGGAGAGCACCCAGCTGGGCGCGGGGCGGCGGAAACCGCACTCGCCGCAGAACCAGTCGTCCCCGGGGCGCTGCATGACGCCGCCACAGGACGGGCACGACCAGGCGTCGTCCTTCCACTCCTGGCCCGCGGCCACCCACACCACGTTCGGCGAGGACGAGGCGGCCCAGACGACCAGCGGGTCGTCGGCGTTGGCCACGACGACGGCCTTGGTGCCGGCCAGGCCCTCGCGCCACTTCTCGGCGAGCATGCGGGTCTCCGCGGCCCGGTCCAGCTGGTCGCGCGAGAGGTTCAGCAGCGCGATCGCCTTCGGGTCCACGTCACGGGCGACGCCCGCGAGGTACTTCTCGTCGACCTCGATCACGCCGTACCGGGCGTCGGAGCCGCCGGCGAGCGCCGAGGTGATCCCGGCGGGCATGTTGGCGCCGAGGGCGTTGGAGACCACGGGGCCGCTGGCGCGCAGGGCCTCCGCGATCAGGCGCGTGGTCGTCGTCTTGCCGTTGGTGGCCGACACGAGGACCACGTCCAGGTGTGTGGCGAGGCGTCCCAGCAGCTCGGGGTCGAGCTTGAGGGCGACCTTGCCGCCGATCACCGATCCGCTGCCGCGGCCCGCCGCGCGGGACACCGCCGCGGCCGCCTTGCGCGCCATCACGGCCAGCTTGGCCCGCGGCGACAGCGGGTCCGTGTTGCCTGACATCTGTCGAGATCCTCCTTGCGTACGGCGCCGCGCCTGCCCGGCATCGTTTCGTTGCTCAGCCTATCGAGATCCGCTGACAAGCCCGAACCGCGGCACCACGTCGATGCCGCTCGTCTCCCTGGACCGTACTCTTGCCGCCATGCGACACGGCTCGATCCCGGGCGCCTCGGGGCGCGTACGACCTCTGACCCTGCTCGGTGACCCCGTGCTGCACACGGCCTGTGAGGAGGCCACCGACTTCGGACCCGAACTGGCGCGGCTCGTCGAGGACATGTTCGCGACGATGTACGCGGCGCAGGGCGTGGGCCTGGCCGCCAACCAGATCGGCGTCGCCCGGCGGGTGTTCGTCTACGACTGCCCGGACGACGACGATCTGCGCCACCTGGGACACGTGGTCAACCCGAGGCTGGTCGAGGCGGACGGTGACACCGTGCGCGGGCCGGAGGGCTGTCTGTCGCTGCCCGGCCTCGAAGCGGGCACGCCGCGCTTCGACCACGCCGTGGTCGAGGGGGTCGACATGCGCGGGGAGCCCGTGCGGGTGCACGGGACGGGCTGGTTCGCTCGCTGCTCCAGCACGAGTGCGACCACCTGGACGGCGGCGTGTACACCGACCGCGTCACCGGCTGGCGGCGCCGCAGGGTGCTGCGGGCCGCCGCCAGGGCCTCCTGGAACCGCTGAGGTCCGCCGAGGCCCGCCGGGGGGGCGCGGGCCGGTCCGCCGGGTTGTGGGTCAGAAGCCCGGCCCGCCGACGCGGTTGCCCGCGGCGGCCAGCCGCCCCCAGAGCAGGTCCGCCAGGCTGCGCACCAACTGCTCGCGCGGGCACGGCCGTTCGCCGAGCCACCAGTCACCGGCCGCGTGCATCATGCCGACGATGCCGTGCCCCCAGACGCGGGCGAGTTCGGCGCTCTGCGGGCCGAGGTCGACGCGCTCCTCGATGACCTCCGCCAGCTCCTCGCCCAGGCGGCGCAGCAGGGGAGCGGAGTGCAGGCCGACGTCGAAGCCCTGCTCGCCCGGTGAGGGCGCCTCGGAGGGGTGCATCAGGAACCGGTAGACCTGGGGGCGCGCCTCGATCGCCGCGAGGTAGGTGTCGAGCGTCGCCTCCACCCGCTCCCTGCGCTCGGCGGGTGCGTCCAGCGCGGCCCGCAACGAGGCGAGCAGCGCGTCCGTGTGGCGCTTGGCCAGCGCGGCGTACAGCCCGCCCTTGTCGCCGAAGTGGCGGTAGAGGATGGGCTTGGTGATGCCCGCCTCGGCGGCGATGGCGTTCATGGAGGCGCCGGGGCCGTCGCGGAGCACCACCCGGTCCGCGGCCTCCAGCAGCTCCCGCCGGCGCTCTCGATGGTCCGCGGATCTCTGCTGATCGGTCGGCTGTGTGGTCCCCATAAGCGTTTCTCCCCGCCCGTGCGATTGCGTGACGCACGCGCAACGTAACACCCGGGGCGCCGCGCGCATCGAACGGGTTGTCGGGAGTTGACACGGACTACTGACCGGTAACAGACTTCCGTTACCGCTGGTAACGCCGCAGTTGATCGCAGGTCCTGGAGGAGTCATGGCCGAGTTCACCATGGAGCTCAACGACGAACAGAAGGAGGTCCGGGACTGGCTCCACGGGTTCGCCGCCGAGGTGATCCGCCCTGCGGCCGCCGAGTGGGACGAGCGCGAGGAGACTCCCTGGCCCATCATCCAGGAAGCGGCCAAGCTCGGCATCTACTCCCTCGATTTCTACGCCCAGCAGTTCTTCGACCCGACGGGCCTCGGCATCCCGATGGCCACCGAGGAGATCTTCTGGGGCGACGCGGGCATCGGCCTGTCCATCATGGGCACGGGCCTGGCCGCCGTCGGCGTGCTCGCCAACGGCACCGAGGAGCAGATCGGCACCTGGATACCGCAGATGTACGGCGACGCCGACGACGTCAAGGTCGCCGCCTTCTGCTCCTCCGAGCCGGACGCGGGCTCCGACGTGGCCGCCATGCGCACCCGCGCCGTCTACGACGAGGCCAAGGACGAGTGGGTCCTCAACGGCACGAAGACCTGGGCGACCAACGGCGGCATAGCCAACGTCCACGTCGTCGTCGCGGTCGTCGACCCCGACCTCGGCTCCAAGGGGCACGCCTCCTTCATCGTCCCGCCGAACACGCCGGGCCTGACCCAGGGCCAGAAGTTCAAGAAGCACGGCATCCGCGCCTCGCACACCGCCGAGGTGGTCCTGGAAGACGTACGCGTACCCGGCCACTGCCTGCTCGGCGGCAAGGACAAGCTCGACGAGCGCCTCGCCCGCGCGCGGGAGCGTGCCAAGTCCGGCGGTGAGCGGGTGAAGAACGCCGCGATGGCCACCTTCGAGGCGTCGCGCCCGGCCGTCGGCGCCATGGCGGTGGGCACGGCCCGCGCCGCGTACGAGGAGGCACTGGAATACGCCAAGACGCGTACGCAGTTCGGCCGCCCGATCATCGACAACCAGGGCGTCGCCTTCCAGCTCGCCGACATGCGCACCCAGATCGACGCCGCGCGCCTCCTGGTGTGGCGCGCCTCATGGATGGCGAGCACGGGCAAGAAGTTCGAGTCGGCCGAGGGCTCCATGTCGAAGCTCTACGCGAGCGAGGTCGCCAAGAAGGTCACCGCGCAGGCCGTGCAGATCCTCGGCGGCAACGGCTACACCCGCGAGTACCCGGTGGAGCGCATGCACAGGGACGCGGCGATCTACACGATCTTCGAGGGCACGAGCGAGATCCAGCGCCTCGTCATCGCGAGGACCCTGTCGGGCATGCCGATCCGCTAGGCCGCACCCCCGTCCTCGTATCCGCTCATCCGCCCCCGCCGCTCCTCGGCGGGGGGCGATCGACGCGTCACGGCCGGTACACGTAGGGCGTGGTCGTGCACAGCGTGGTGAAGCCCAGGCGGTCCAGGATCGGGCGGCTGTCGTCGGAGGCGTCGACCTGGAGGTAGCGGTAGCCGCGCTCGACGGCGATCCGGGCGCGATGGGCCACCGTGGCGCGGTAGATGCCCTTGCCGCGCCACTGGGGAGCGGTGCCGCCGCCCCAGAGGCCGGCGAAGTCCGTGCCGGGGCGGAACTCCATCCGGGCGCCGCACACCGGTCGTCGCCCGCCATGGCGACGACCGCGACGATCTCGTCGGCGGGTGCCTCGGTCAGCCGGGCCAGGACCCGCTTGCCCAGCTGCTCGCTCAACGCGGCGTCGCCCTCGCCGAAGGCCGCGAGGTGCGCCTCGGCCATGAGCCGGGCGCCCGCCGCGTCGGTCACCGGGAGCAGCCGGATGCCCTCGGGCAACTCCGGTCCCGCGGGCAGGCCGTCGGCCTCGGCGACCATGACGGTCTCCGGCGGCTCGGCCGCGAAGCCGGCCGTGAGGAGTCGCTCGGCGAGATCGGCGGGACGGTCGTAGGAGTGCAGCTTCCATTCGAACTCGCGTCCCGCGGCGGTGAAGTGGCGCACCTGCTCCGCGATCACGTCGTCCGCCGTCCTCGCGTCGATGTCCGCCCACAGGACGCCGTTCCAGTCGTGCTCCGAGCCGGTCTGGCGCACCACGCCACCGACCCGCTCGACGCGCGTGCCGGGCCCTTCGCTCCGCGCGTCGCGCCGAAGTTGGTGGTCATAGGCGGTCAGTACCGCGGTGTGGTCCATTCGGTCACTTCAACAGGGGTGGCAGGGGGCGGCAAGTGAATTACGTGGGGGCGGGGTCAGGAGTGCCAGTGGCAGCGGAGGGCGGCGGTGATGAAGCCGGGGCCGAACGCCACGGCCACGCCGTTCGCCCCGTCGGCGGGCGGGGCGGTGTGAGTGCGTTCGAGGACACGGAAGACGCTGACTCCTCCCATGTTGCCCTCTTCCGCCAAGGTGTCCGCGGAGTGACGGGCCTCGCTCTGCGTGAGCCCCAGCGCGTCGGCGGTGCTGCTGATGATGCGCGGACTGCCCGGGTGGATGATGCCGAAGTCGACGGTGCGCTCTCCCAGCCAGTCCGTCAGAGGGGTGAGGGCGGAGACGGCCGCGGAGGGCGCCTGTTTGGTGGAGTCGAAATGCATGCCTAGGGGGTCGAGCCGCCCGCGGTAGTGGGCGAGGCTGCCGGGCAGCGTGTACTCGAAGGTGTCCGCGATCGCCAGCCCGGGCCCCGAAGGGGCGCTGGTGACCACCGCGGCGGCGGCCGCGTCCGCGAACAGGGCTTTGTAGATCATCGACTCGATGGTGTCGACCGCGTGGTTGTAAGAGGTCGAGAGCACTTCGGCCGCGACGACGAGCACTCGGTCGTCGGGGCGCGCGATGACCAGGTCCGCGGCGCGGATCAGGGACTGGACACCACCCGCGCACGCCACTGTCGTCAGTGCGACGCGGCGCACTGTCGGCCGCAGCCCGAGGCGGTCGACGAGGTGGACGTCAAGATTCGGTACGGCCCAGCCGGTGGCATGGGTGGTGACGATCGCGTCGATGTCGTCGGGCGTCAGCCCGGCGGCTCGAAGGGCCTCTTGGGCGGCCTGCTCGGACATGTCCACGGCGTCGTCGAAAGCCGCCTGGGTCCGCTCCCGCACATCGGCGCTGCCGGAGATGGTCGGGGCGGCGAGGGGGCGCGTGAAGTGGCGCGTGTTCACTCCACAGTTGTTGACGACGCGGAGGATCGCGTTGAGCCTGGGGTGGTCGCGGTGATGGGCACGTATGTCGTCGGCGATCTCGTCCGTTGTCACCTTGTGGGCACCGAGGACAGTTCTAGGGGCGGACACGTAGGCCGGCATGGGCACTCCCACGGTGCTGATTTCGGGTGCGGGGGGTGCCGATAAGGTACTTGACGGGGCGGCGGGTGTCCCCCTTCACGCGAGAGCCGGGGGGGCTACGGCCTCACACCGCTCGCAGCATCGGTGCGCGTGCGTGCTTCCGGGCCGTGCCGGGGTGGTAGATGAGGATGAACAGCCGGGAACCCGGGGCGGTCATGGGCTGGGCCGCGCAGATCGACACCCAGCCGAGGCCGTGGACGGCGTGCCGCAGAGGTCGTTCGTGACCGTCGGGGTGGATGAGGGCGCCGTCGATGTCGTACAGGTAGGCCAGTTCGGGATCGGCGAGCACTTCCTTCTCGATGCCGCGCAGGATCTCGTCGTCGGGGCGGGCGACCAGGGCGGCACGCAGCTGCGGCAGCACCATCGGGGCCCATGAGTCGCACCAGTCGGTCAGCTGCTCGCGTCCTTCACGGTCCAGGAGCATCCACCGCATCGTGTTGGTCGGCACCCGTCGGTCGGGGAACATCGCCTGGAACGGTTCGTTGTGGGCGAGCAGTTCCCACGAAGCGTCGGTCACGTATGCCATGTGGGTGATGCTGTCGACCGCCTCCTGCCACACGCCCGGTACTTCCTTGCCGGAGGAGGGGTGCAGCGGCCCCGGCGGGTCCTGCAAGAGCGCGTAGCGATTGAGGGAGACCCACTCCTGCTCATTGAGCCCGAAGAGGCGGGCGACGTCCCGGAGCAATGCCGTCGGCGGATTGGGGTAATTGCCGGATTCCAGGCGGTGGTACGTCCCGAAGGTGCGGTGCAGCAACTGATCGACCTGGTGCTGTGACAGGCCGGGAGCCCGCCGTCCCTGACCGCTCGGTCGTGAGAAGCCGTGCGATTCGGGGGCAATGAGGGCGCGTCGTTCGCGGAGCAGAGCGCGGAGCGCCGTCTTGTTCATGGTGGGTAATCCCTCTTGGTACACGCCGAGTTGGAGCGTGATCAGTCTAAATATTCACATCTTCTTTGGTAGTAAACATTGCCCGAAGAAAACGATCAGTCGCTGCGGCATCATGGTGTGCGCGACCTCGCCGACCTGCAGGTTTGATCGTCGGCGGGTGCGCGGGCACAACTGTGGGGCATCTTGTCCGGGGAGCTTGAGAATGGCTGAAATTCCCCGGCATTGGGTACCCCCTAGGCCCATCGGGCCGACGCGGGAAGCGCGTGGGACGGTTGTTCGTATTCCGATCCGTGTGGTTGGAAACAGGGCAGCTCCGGACCGCGCGGACCTTCTTCCCGGATCGGTTTCGTGGGTCCACCGGCTGCGGTCGGTGCCGTCACTCGCCATTACGTAGCGGCCACGGTACCGACCGCCCGTGGTTGTCCCCGGCCGCGTCACGCGGCCCTCATCCGCTCCTCGGCCCGCGCCAGGATCTCCGTGACCCGCAGCCCGAACCGGGCGTCGCACGGGTGGGCCGTACCGGTGCGCGCGGCCGTGAGGAGTGCGTCGATCGCGGCGTCGAAGGCCTCGTCGGCGCCCTCCCACGCGCAGCACGGCGATACCGTGCTCACCGCGCAACTCCACGGCAAGCCCCGAGCCCTTCGCCGGTGCGGTCAGGCTCAACGCCGCCGTGCTGGAGGCGCCGCCCGTGTGGCGCAGGATGAGATGGGCCGTGTCGCCGGGCCCCGGCGCGGCCGTCACCTCGCTCACGTCGCCGAGGACCGGCAGCAGCATCGACAGGGCGTGCGGCCCCACGTCCCACAGGCCCCCGCGGCTCGTGCGCCGCGGCGAGGAGAACGCGGCGGTTCCGTCCGGGGTGTAGAAGGAGCCGTACCAGTCGGCGCGGCCGGTGAACCAGCCGCCGACGGTGGTCTGTTCGGCCAGCCAGGCCGAGCTGAGCGTGGCGAAGCGCAGCGTGAAGAAGACCACGGACGCCACCTCGGCGCTGCTCGACCGCCCCGGGCCAGCTCGCGCGCGGCATCCGGCGCCGTGGCCACCGGCTTGTCGAGGAGCAGGTGGCAACCGGCCGCCGCGGCACGGGTGGCCAGCGGGGCCTGTACGTCGGGCGGGACCGCGAAGGCCACGGCGTCGCTCGCCGCGAACAGCGCGTCGACGTCCGCGTACGCCGTCGTCCCGTGTGCGGAGGCGAGTGTGGCGGCGGCCTCCGGGCGGCGGCCCCACACGCCGCTGAGATCGATGTCCGGGTGCCGGGCGAGGGCAGGGGCGTGCGTGGCGGTGGCCCAGGGCCCTGTGCCCACGAGGCCGATGCGAAGACGGTTCATGGGCGGCAGTATGGCCGAAGCCATGCGAAAGGGGCCTGTGGCCTCGGAACTCCCCGTAGCGAATGGCCTGTTGGCGACGGCGCGTAGGCGCGGCCGCGGGGCTGAGTGCCGCCACGGTCGTCGAGATCACTGACCGGTGCGCGCCTGCGCCGCGGGCCTTCCCGGCTCCGGAGCGCCTCGACCCGCCGGAGCGCCCGCGGCCCGGGGGCGTTCGCCGCGCCGTACGACGACCACCGCGGCGAGCCCCACCGCCAGCCCGAGCACCGTCTGCGGGCCGAAGGGCTCGCCGAACATCACGGCGCCCCACAGGGTGGTCACCGGGGCCATGAGGAACATCAGCGTGTTGACCTGGGTGACCCCGGAGCGCCGCAGGATCAGCCAGTACAGGCCGTACCCGCCGAAGGTGGAGAGCGTCACGAGCCAGCCGATCGCGGCCCAGAAGGACACCTCGGCCGGCGGCGTCGCGGACCGCGCGGCCACCGCGAGTGCCGTGAAGACGACGGCACTCGTGAGGCAGTGCACGGTCAGGGAGACCGCCGGGCCGACCGGGCGCGTCGAGCGCCGGTCCAGGAACGTCGCCGCCACCAGCGACAGCATGCCGAGGAACGGTATGAGATAGGCCCACCATGCGGTGTCGCCGCCGCCCGCGAAGTCGGCCGCCGTCACGATGACGACGCCGCCCACCCCGAGCCCGAGGCCGATCCACTGCGTGCGGGAGACGAACTGTCCCAGCAGCGGACCGGCGAGGGCCCCCGCCACCAGGGGCTGCGTGCCGTCGATCAGCGCGGTGGTGCCGCTGGAGACGCCGAGCTGGATGGCGTAATAGACGGTGAGCAGATAGCCGCTCTGCGACAGCGCGCCCACGAGCGCCTGCCGTCCGAGGTCGCGCACCGTCAGCCCGCGCCAGGAGTCGCGCATGACGGTGAGGGCGACGGCGCCGAGGACCAGGGCCAGCGGCAGGAACCGCCACATGAGCACCGTCACCGCGGAGGCGCTGCCCGCGCCGAGCTTGGCCCCGATGAACCCGGAGCTCCAGGTCAGCACGAAGGCGGTGGACAGCAGGACGTTCATGGTGCTCCTTCCCGCCACGCCCGCCACAGGGGGAGAGGCGCGAGAGAGTGGACACGACGCGAGAGAGTAGACCGATCTGTTTACTTCTGGGGCCGAGTATACAGACCGGTCTACTATGGGCTCATGGGCAAGAAGGCGTACGAGAAGGAAGGCGCGGTCGCCGCGCCGCGGCGCATCGCCATGACACCGGCGGCGCGCCGCGCCCTCGACGCCGCGGGGCGGCTCTTCTATGAGCGCGGCATCCACGCGGTCGGCGTGGACCTGATCGCGGCCGAGGCCGGGGTGACGAAGAAGACCCTCTATGACCGGTTCGGCTCCAAGGAGCAGATCGTCGTGGAGTACCTCGCCGAGCGCGACGAGCGCTGGAGGTCGTTCCTCGCCGGATATCTGGCGGCGGCGGCGCCCACGCCGCGCGCCCGCGTCCTGGCCGTGTTCGACGCCTCACGCGACTGGGCGGCGGACCGCTCGGAGAAGGGGTGCGCCATGGTCAACGCGCACGCCGAGATCAGTGACGCCGCGCACCCCGCGTACCCGATCATCACCGGCCAGAAGGCGTGGATGCTCGCACTCTTCACGGACCTGGCCCGGGAGATCGCGCCCGACCGCGCGGAAGGCCTGGCGCGGACCCTGGTGCTGCTGCACGAGGGCGGTCTCGTCGCGCACGGCCTGCACGTCTTCCCCGAGGCGCTCGACCAGGCGCGGGATGACGCGGAGCGGTTGCTGGCCGGGGGCACGGAGCTGGCGGGCAGCGGTCGTTGACAAGTCTTTGCCCGTGGCCGGAATGTTTCTATATGTGATCTTGGGCGCCCTCGTTTCGTGGGGCTGAGGCCTGCATCTGCCTGAGTTCTTCCCCCTGGCCTTGGCAAAGTGCGGCCGAAAGTGCCGGGGTGGCGGCTCCCGCTTGGCTACCGGGACGTTGACCGTTCGCAAGCGCAGGCGCACGATCGGCATATACGTGCTAGATACATCTAGTTCGTGGGGGCATGAGGAAGCAGGAGGAAGCGCATGTGTGGCATCACCGGTTGGGTCTCCTTCGACCGTGACCTGACGGCCGCGTCCACCACCCTGGACGCCATGACGGAGACGATGTCCTGCCGCGGTCCCGACGACCGCGGCACGTGGATCGGCGGTTCCGCCGGGCTCGGCCACCGTCGGCTCGCGATCATCGACCTGCCCGGTGGGCGCCAGCCCATGACGGTCGAGACGCCGACCGGAACCGTCGCCCTGGTCTACTCGGGGGAGACGTACAACTTCACCGAACTCAGGCGCGAACTGGCGGGCCGCGGCCACCGGTTCACCACCGAGTCCGACACCGAGGTCGTCCTGCGCGGCTATCTGGAGTGGGGCGAGTCCCTCGCCGAACGGCTCAACGGCATGTACGCCTTCGCGGTCTGGGACGCCCGGCACGACAAGCTCGTCATGATCCGCGACCGTATGGGCATCAAGCCGTTCTACTACTACGAGACCGCGGACGGCGTCCTCTTCGGCTCCGAGCCCAAGGCGATCCTCGCCAACCCGCTGGCCCGCCCGCGCGTCGGCGTCGACGGTCTGCGGGAGCTGTTCTCCGTCGTCAAGACGCCCGGCCACGCGGTGTGGGAGGGCATGCGCGAGGTCGAGCCCGGCACCGTGGTGACCGTCGACCGCTCGGGGCTGCGCCGGCACGTGTACTGGTCGCTGGAGACGAGGCCGCACACCGACGACCGTGACGCGACCATCGCGAAGGTGCGCGAACTCCTGGAGGACATCGTGCGCCGCCAGCTCGTCTCCGACGTGCCGCGCTGCACGCTGCTCTCCGGCGGCCTCGACTCCTCGGCCATGACGGCACTCGCCGCGCGCCAACTGGCCGAGGCGGGCGAGACGGTGCGCAGCTTCGCCGTCGACTTCGTCGGCCAGGCCGACAACTTCGTCGCCGACGAACTGCGGGGCACACCCGACACGCCGTACGTGCACGACGTCGCGAAGGCGGCGGGCACCGAGCACCGCGACATCGTCCTGGACGCGCACGCCCTCGCCGACCCCGACGTACGCGCCAAGATGATCCGCGCGCGGGACATCCCCATGGGCTTCGGCGACATGGACGCCTCGCTCTACCTCCTCTTCCGCGCCATCCGCGAGCACTCCACCGTCGCGCTCTCCGGGGAGTCCGCCGACGAGGTCTTCGGCGGGTACCTCCAGTTCTTCGACGAACAGGCGCGCACAGCGGACACGTTCCCCTGGCTGGTGCGGTTCGCCGACCACTTCGGGGACGACTCCGATGTGCTGCGCCCCGACCTGACGGACGCGCTCGACCTGACCGGGTACGTCAAGGACAGTTACGCGACGGCCGTCGACGGCATCCGGCGCCTGGACGGCGAGAGCGACTTCGAGTACCGGATGCGCAAGATCTGCCACCTGCACCTGACCCGCTTCGTACGCGTCCTGCTCGACCGCAAGGACCGCGCCAGCATGGCCGTCGGCCTCGAAGTGCGCGTCCCGTTCTGCGACCACCGCCTGGTCGAGTACGTCTACAACACCCCCTGGGCGCTGAAGTCCTTCGACGGCAGGGAGAAGAGCCTGCTGCGGGAGGCGACCGCCGATCTGCTGCCCCGGTCGGTCTACGAGCGCGTGAAGAGCCCGTATCCGTCCACGCAGGACCCCCGGTACGCCCGCGCCCTTCAGGGGCACGTCAAGGATCTCCTCGCCCGGCCCAGTCACCCGGTCTTCGAGCTGGTGGACCGCGAGCGCGCGGCGCACGGGCCGCCGAGCGGGAGGCACCGCAGATCACCCAGGCCTCGCGGCGCGGCCTGGAGCGCACCCTGGACCTCGCGCTCTGGCTGGACCTCTACCAGCCGGACATCGCGTTGTCCTGACGCGGGGGCGCGGCCCGCTCCCCGGCCCCGGCGCTCACTCCTTGGGCTCGCCCGAGGTCGCGAGAGTGTCGAGGAACCGCCGCAGCGCCGGCTTCCCGTCCGTCCCGATGCTCCGCTGGACCGGCGGCACGCTGGCCCCGCGCCGGGCTTCGGGGACATGACACAGGTCGGGGTGCTCATCGGCGTGGACGGTCACCGCGCGGCGTATGAACTCCGCCACCGGCATCCCGAGCCGGTCCGCGTGGAGCAGGACCGAGGCGTACTCCTCGGGCGTGAACACGACCTGCACAGGCTGGGCACCGTCCATGGACGCATGATGCCGCCCGGACGGATGAGGCGCGGTGTGGTTGGCATATTCGCCCACGAACGCGTGAAAACGGCGGAAGGCGGTGACGTGAACGCGAAGTGACCCCGACCGGACGGGGGAATCGCGGTCGGGGTCACATCATGTTCAACCATAAACCATCAAAAGAGGTTCCCGTGCCACCGGGTCCCGGAGGGTGCGGGGGGCGGGGAGAAGTAGG
>RBWT01000194.1 GCA_004010275.1 Streptomyces huasconensis | reverse complement strand
GGGGGGGGAGGGGGAGGGGGAGGCGCCGGTCCGGCTCACGCGTTCTTGGGCTCGCCCGAGAACTCCTTGGGGCTCGACGCGGGGCGACCACCACATGCGGGCCGTCCGGGGGTGCGGCGCGGTGAAGGCCGCGTACAGCGCGTCGTGGTCCCGCCCGTCGACGGTCGCGGTGGACCACCCGGCGGCGTCGAAGCGGGCGGCGATCCCGCCGGGCCTGGCGTAGCTGGCCGAGGCGTTGTCGATCACCAGGGCGTGCAACTGTTCGAGGCCGGCCGGTCCCGCGTAGGCGACGGCCTCGTGATTGCTGCCCTCGTCCATCTCCGCGTCCCCGACGAGCACCCAGACCCGCGGGTCGGTGAGGCCCCGCGCCTTCAGCCCGAGCGCCGTCCCCACGGCGATCGGCAGCCCATGCCCGAGGGACCCGCTGCCGATCTCGGCGCCCGGCACCAGCAACCGGTCGGGGTGGTGCCCGAGCGGCGAGTCGTACGCCCCGAACCCCTCCAGCCACGCGACGGGCAGGAAGCCCTTGGCGGCGAGTACGGCGTAGTAGGCCATGGGCCCGTGCCCCTTGGACAACAGGAACCGGTCGCGCTCGGGGTCGTCGGCACCCTTTGGTGTGACGCGGAGCACCCGGTCGTAGAGCACCCACAGGGCGTCCAGCGTCGAGGTCGCCGCGGGCCCGTGCTTCTCGTCCCCGGTCATCAGCTCCATGAGCCGGGGCAGATCTGCATATTCGTACGCGCGTTCCGTGGTCGTCGTCATGCGAAGAAGCGTGCGACCTAAACCGCACTTGAGGTCAAGCGGCGGCCGACGGACGAAAGGGGTGAGCGATCACCAGTCAGAGTGCGGTATTGTTTCCGTGCGCGTTCGGCCAGGGGGAAACCCCAGGTCACACGGGCAACGGGACGTGGCGCAGCTTGGTAGCGCACTTGACTGGGGGTCAAGGGGTCGCAGGTTCAAATCCTGTCGTCCCGACTGGAGACAGTCGCAGGTCAGGGCCGGTTTCGGAGACATCCGAAACGGCCCTGACCTTTTTGGGGCCGGCGTTCCTCGAACTGCGTCAGTCGTCCTGGCGGCGCACCACGATCAGGTTCCAGGGGAACAGGCCTGGGGCGAATGCGGTCTCCACCTGTTCGACGGCGAAACCGGCCGCGTCGAGGAGTGCCTCGAACTCCGTGCGGACGCGCAGCCGCCCGCCCCAGAGCGTCCATGCCGAGAAGCTGACGATGGCCTCGTAGCCCTCGACGACCCGGCCCGCGTCCGCCGCGTCCCGGCCGAACCAGTCCACGATCAGGAGGCGGCTGCCGGGTTCCATCGCGCGGTGCAGATTGGCCAGCAGGCGGGCGACCTGCGCGTCGGGCCAGTCCACCATGATGCTCTTCAGCATGTAGAGGTCGGCGCCGGACGGGACGGACTCCAGGAAGCTGCCGCCGGTGAACTCGATCCGCTCCACCACGTCCGCGGCCGCCTCGGAGCGCAGCGACGACTTGGCCATCTCGATCACGTGGGGCATGTCGAACAGGACGCCCTGGGCCTTGGGTGCCGCCGCCAGGACGCGGCTCAGCAGGGTCCCCCTGCCGCCGCCGACGTCCATGATGCGCGCATAGGCGGTGAAATCATGGGCCTCCACCAGCGCGTTCACGCAGTCGGTGGTGGTCTCCGACATCACCTTCTCGAACGCCGCGCCCTCTTCGAGGTGGTCGCCGTAGTACTCGTACACGTGCTGCCCGGTGATGTCGCCGCCGGAGCGCCCCGTGAGCACCACCTCGTCCATCTTCTCGTACGCGCGGTTCACGCCCGGGCCCGCCGCGTACAGGACGTGGGACGCCACCGCCGCGTCGGAGCGCAGCAGTTGACCGCGCTCGGTGAGCGCGTACCGCCCGTCCTCGCCCCGGGTCGCCAAGGACTGCGCCGTACAGGCGTCGAGGAAGGACGTCAGGGCGCCGTGATGCGCGCCCAGGGCGGTGGCGAGGTCCGTCGCGTCCCGCGGTCCGGCGGCGAGGTGGTCGGCGATGCGCAGCTTGACGAAGGCGCGCATCATCTGTGCCGCGAAGGGAGCGCTGTAGAGGAGGTTGAGCATGGCGGTCGCCGCGTCAGGAGGCGTGTGGGAGGTGTGCTGCGTCATGGGGTCCCCCATCGGTCGCAGCCCGAATCGCCTTGGGAGTCGGGCATTTCGACGCACGCTACGGCCCTCGCGACAGGGGTGACAAGAGGGGGTGAAAGAACCCAGAAGGTGATCTTTGGGTGGCTGTGGTTGTGGCCGCGGCTGCTGCTGCGGCGACTAGGGCGGCGGCTGCCTTGGCTGCCGCAGGTCGGAGGGCGGGGCCGGATGGCGGTGGCCGGCAGTGATTGACGACGGGGTGCCCGGCGGCTAGCGTATGCGTATACGCATGAGTATAGGAGAGTGGCTGTGCCCAACAGGACGATCTACGTGGGCGAAGGCGACGTCGCGCTGTTCCAGCGCGCCCAGAGCCTGACCGGCGGCAACCTCTCGGCCGCGATCACGAGGGCGCTCCAGCGCTTCGTCGAGATCGAAGAGGCTCACCTGGAGGGCTTCGAAGAGGTCGAGGTGCGCGTCGGCAGCGACGGGGTGTACCGGCGCAAGCGCTTCGTGGCCCGGCGCATCGCGCAGGGCCGACGGCAGCCGACCGCCGACCGGCGCGGCGAGTGGTTCGCCGTCTACCACACCCGTAAAGGCAGGTTTGCCGTGTACCACAAGCAGTTCACCGAGAGCCCGAAGCCGGAGCACATGTCCTGGGGTGACGCACAGGACCCCCGGTACACCATCGAGTACTGGAACAACGTGACGGAGTTCGACTCCGCCCACGGCTGGGAGCCGGCGGACAACGCCGAGATGAGCCTCGACGTGTACGAGAACCTCGACGACCTCAAGGCCGCGTTGCCGGAGGACCTCGCGCGCGTCGTGGAGGACAACGCGCAGCAGCAGCCCGTGGAAGAACTCGACATCTGAACCTCTCGGGGCTCGATTCCGAGTGCGCGGGACCTCAACTCCTTGGGAGGACGAGCGTGACGGCCATCGAGGCGGAACAGCTGACCCGGAGCTTCCGGCGCCGGGGCAAGGCGGTGGAGGCGGTGCGCGGCATCGACCTCCAGGTGGCGGAGGGCGAGGTCTTCGGCTTCCTGGGGCCCAACGGGGCCGGGAAGACCACGACGGTCCGTATGCTCGCCACCTTGCTCCAGCCCGACTCCGGCCGCGTCCGCGTCGCCGGATGCGAGCTGCCCGGGCAGATCCGGCAGGCGTGCCGGCTGATCGGATACGTCGGGCAGGCCGGCGGGGCCGACGACGGCATGCCGGTGCTCGACAACCTGATTCTGCAGGCACGGCTGAACGGTCTTGGCCGGGCGGAGGCGCGGCGGGAGGCCGACCGGGCCCTGGCCGCCGTCGGCTTGCCCGATGTGGCCGACCGGCTGCCCCGCACCCTGTCCGGGGGCCAGCGCCGCCGGGTGGCCCTGGCGCTCGGCCTCGTCCACCGGCCCCGGGTTCTCTTCCTGGACGAGCCGACCTGGGACTGGACCCGGCGGCCCGCGCCGCCCTGTGGAGGGAGCTTCGCGCGCTGCGGGTCTCGGGCACCACCGTCTTCCTGACCACGCACTATCTGGAGGAGGCCGACGCGCTCTGTGACCGGGTGGGGATCATCAACCAGGGCCACATCGTCGCATCCGGCACCCCGGCCGACCTCAAGCGCGGCATCAGCGGTGACTCGGTCACCGTCTCGGTCGGCGAGCAGGGCGGAGAGCGCGTGAAGGAGGCCTTGGAGCGGCTTCCCTGCGTCCGCGAGGTGCGCGAGACACCGGGTGCCGTACGTGTGTACGTCGACAACGGCGCCGAGGCCGTTCCCGTCCTGGTCCGCGCCCTGGACGAGCAGGGCGTGCGCGCGGCGTCCATCGCGGTGGAGTCGGCCGGCCTCGACGACGTCTTCCTCAAGCACACCGGCTCGTCCCTGCGGATGTCGCGCGCCGCAGGAGAGGAGCGGCCCGAGACCGGGGCGTCATCGTACGCGGCGTGAACCTCGGATTGCTGGACGGCAGCTGACCCAGGGCCCAGGGAAGGGAAGATCGTGCTACGCGACACCGGACTCGTCTTCGTCTACCAGACCCGGCGGCTGATGCGCTCACCCGTCGTCATCGTGGTGGGCATCATGCAACCGTTGCTGTGGCTGCTCCTCTTCGGCCCGCTCCTCAAGGGCCTGACCGCCCCGGGGCTCGACTCCTCGGAGGCGTTCGACCTGTTCGCCCCGGGCCTGCTGGTCCTGCTGGCTCTGTACGGATCGCTCTACACCGGCTTCGAGTTGATCTCCGAATGGAAGGCCGGGGTCGTCGACCGCATGGTGGTGTCGCCCATGCGGACCGCCGCGCTCATCCTGGGCAAGGCGCTGCGGGACGTCCTCGCGATCGGCATCCAGGGTGTCATCCTGATGCTGGTCGCCTTCGCGATGGGGCTGGACGCCGAACTCACGGGCGTACTCGTCGCGTTCGGGCTGTTCGCTGTCGTCATCGTGATGGCGTCGACCTTCTCGTACGCGGTCGCGCTCACGCTCCGCGACGAGAACCTGATGTCGCAGATGATGGGCTTCCTCAGCCTGCCCCTGCTGCTGCTCTCCGGCGTGGTGCTGCCGCTGAGCCTGGCTCCGGACTGGCTGCGGCACGTGGCCCAGGCCAACCCCTTCTACCACGTCGTCATGGCCTCCCGGTCCTCGATGGCGGGGGACTTCGGTGACGCCTCCCTGCCGATCGCCCTCGTGTCCTGCACCGTGCTGACCGTCCTCGTGCTGCGCTGGGCGGTGGGGTCCCTGCGTCGTGTGTGATGGTGCCGGTCGCCGCTGACGTCACCTCACCATGCTCGGCAGCAGGGCGCGTTGGCGCTCTCGTACAGTGCGGCCGCGTCCTTGGCCGTGATGCCGGTCAGGGCCCGGGGCCAGGAGATGACCGTCGCGCTCCCGAGGCTGCCCGGGTCCGCGTCCAGTGGCGCGGCCGGAGCGATGCCCCAGCGGCGCAACAGCTCCGCGGCGGCCTCCCGGCAGTGCGCCGGATCGGGTCCGGCCTCGGGGAACAGGACGCGTGCCACCCGCCGTGCCCGTGGCCCGTCGGCCCAGCCGACGGCCGCGCACACCGAGGGCCAGCTCCAGATAGGCGGGGAACAGCCGGGCCAGCGCCGCGTTCTTGGCCGTGCCCGTCACGGTGGCGGCGGTGTCGGCGAAGTACCACAGTAGGAAGGCGAACGGCGAGACGCCGACGCGCGGCCACACCTGGTGCGACGCGGCACTCACCGTCGCCAGGCGCAGCCGCAGTGCCGCCGCGGGCTCCGTATCGCTACATCGGGAACCGTCCGTCGAGGGCAGCGTTTCCGCCGAGCGGAGCGTCTCCGCCGAGAACATCGTGTCCGCCGAGAGCAGCTTGTCCGCCGTGCGTCGCACCAAGGCGGCGTAGTCCAGGAGCCATTCGGCCGCCGCGTCGGCCATCGGGTGCGGGCCGAGCAAGGGGCCGGCCAGGCGCAGCAGGATCTCCAGCGCGCCGGCCGCCAGGAGCGGCCTGGGCAGGGTGCCCGTCAGGCAGGGGTCGAGCACCGCGCCGGCCGGGCATAGCGTGGTGGAGCAGACGAGCCGTGAGCGCCGTTCACCGATGGGCAGGCGTGCCACCCCGCTGGTCTCGGACCCGGTGCCGAGCGTCGTCGGGAACGCGATGACGGCGGGGGCAGGCCGGTCCGTACGGGAGAGGAGCGCCAGGCCGGAGCGAGGCCCCGCGGTGAAGCGCGGCCTCGCCGCCGACCGCGAGGACGGCGGCCAGTTTCGCGGTGTCCATGGCCGATCCGCCGCCGACCACGGCAACGGCACGGGCGCCGTGCCGGGCGATCTCCCGCGCCACGCGGCGGGGGGGCGTCCACACCCTCGCCGACGGGGAGCGGCAGGGCGGTGGGCCCCATGGGCGTACGTGGGCCGCCGGTGTGCCGGTGGACCAGCTCCACGGCGGACGGCGCCGCGGGGTCGTAGAGGACGAGGGCCCCGGCAGCGGTGAGCCGGGCCAGTTCGGCTCGTGCCCGTCCCACTCCGATGCGCAGCCGGCGCGGACCGGACGACTGCCACAGCAGGACCGGTGTGGAGAGGAGGGAGGGCACGGGCGGTGGAGGTACGGCGCGGCCGTCAGTCGCGTGCATGGCGCTGCGGTACCGGAAGGCGGTTCTCGGCGAAGAGTTCGGAACGCTGCTTGACGGAGAGTTTGCGGAGCACCGAAGCCACGTGATTCTTCACGGTGTTGGTGCTGATGGAGAGGGTGTGTGCGATTTGGCTGTTGGTACATCGTTCCGAAAGCAGCCAGAGCACCTCTTGTTCTCGGGCGGTCAGCGAGTGCGATTCGGCCCACGGAGCCGTCACTTCCTCAAGTGGGCCGATCAGCCATTCCCTGGACCCGCACAACGTCGATTGCACCGCCGCTGCCAACCGGTCGGGTGCTTCGTCGGCATGCACGAAACTGTCGATGTCGGCGAGGTGGGAGAGGAGGACGTGGCGCGGTGAAACACTTTTGCAGAAGGCGAGTACAGGCGGGGATTGCGCATGGCACTTGATCTCTCGGCACAGTGCGAGGCCGGCGTTCAGGTTCGGCTGGGTGGGGTCGGTGATGACGAGGTCGACATCGCCCTTGCGAGCCAGCGCCTGTACTTCCCCCGGGTCGGGGACCGTGGTGAAGTGCACGAACTCGAAGAGGGCGGACGATTCCACAAGTGCCGTGATGACGCCGAGGCTTATGACCGGAGACAGACCATGAATGAGAATGCTCATTGATTCCCCCTGTTTGACTTGCTCTGCTGCCCGATCCGTCGGTGCCGGTCCGTCCCCAGAGCGTCGGTGGTCGGCCGACGAGTGGAACGGCGCGGGACCGGACGGGGCAGCTCTCGGCTACTGCGGATCGCCGGTGGGGCGACCCCGCCGCGTTCCTACGGGTGGCCGGTGACGGACCGGCGCGGGCTCGTCCTGCGGCACCGGGGTCGGCATGACGTGACGGCTGCTGTTCAGGACGGCCATGAACGAACCTCCGGAAGGGTAGAGCCCCACTCCGACAACATTACCCACACGGGAGTAGGCATTCGAAAGTCTTCGTGCGAAGTTCCCGTTTCCACCCCCGGCACGCCCCACCTGCGCAAGCGCAGCGGAGTAGTCCTTTTCGGACTATCTCTCACTAGTTCTGGGTGCGGGTGGTTGACCCTGCACGTGTGATGCCCGCGGCCGGAAGCGTGGCACAGAGTCGGACTGTCCTGATCCCGACAATGTGGAAGGGAGGCACGAAATGGAGAAGAACATGCCCGGTACGGCCGAGGCTTCGTCTCTGGACCTGAGCGATCTCGATGTGGAGAGCTTCGAGTTCTCGGCGGACTCCGAAGGCGGTCTTGAGTCGTTGCGAATGGGCCATGGCCTGACCGAGGTCGGCGCATCGTGTTGTTGCTCGACCTCGTCGTGCAGCTGCTCGACCTGACAGTGCCATGCGGCCGGCCTGCCTCGGCGGGTCGGCGTTTTCCGGCCGAACGTAACACTGATCCCACCGAACCCACCGCACTCTCTGAACCCACGGAACTCTTCTGACGCACAGAACTCCTCGGACCCACCGAATTCTTCCGACTCTTCGAACCCACTGAATCCGCTGATTTCACCGAACCCACTGAACTCGGCTGAAGGCCGGTTGAAAGGGAAGCATGCAGAGTCCGACGGTCTCGGAACCCGCGCGCTACGCGGTGTGGGGAGACAGCTCACGGCCCAAGCTGCGCACCGACGCCCTGTGGGTCCCGCACGACGACGGCGCGTTCCTGTTGTGCAACGCCTCGTCGCTGACCATCCGGGGCAAGTCGTCCTACGAATTGGTGAGCAGGATCGCCCCCCATCTCGACGGCAGCGCGGACGTGGCCCAACTGGTGTCCGGTCTGCCGCCCCCCGTGGCCGAGCAGGTCCGCGGGCTGCTGAAGCGCCTCGCGGAAGCCGGCTTCGTACGCGATGCGGGCGTGGACCGCCCGCATGGGCTGACGGACCGCGAAGTGCGGTACTACGCGGGTGAGTTGGCGTTCATCGAGTACTTCCGTGACTCCCCGGCGGCGCGCTACGAGGCGTTCCGGGACACCCCGATGCTGTGCGTGGGGTCGGGCCTCGTCCTCGAAGGGCTGGTGCGGGCCCTGGTCCAGCTCGGCAACCGCCGGGTGACGGCGGCTCTTCCGGGCGGCGAACCGGCCGCGGCCAGCCTCGAAGCAGCCCTGAAGCCCGTACTGGCGACGGCCGGGGAGCGCGATCCCGGCATGGGCGTACGGGCCGTCGGCCTGGGCGAACCGGGCTCTGAGAGCGCGGAGTTGGCGGGCCTTGTTGCCTCTCACGACTTCGTGCTGCACTTCGCCGACGACTTCGACCCTCGTCTGGCAGACCGGATCGACACCGCGAGTGCCCAGGCCGGGAAGCCCGTCCTGCACGGAGCGGTCCACGAGGACCACGTATGGCTGGGGCCGCTGTGTGAACCCGGCGAAGGTGTGCGCGGTCCCGACCTGTGGGCCAGGACCGGCGTGGTGGCGGCCGGGCGGCGCAGCGTGTTCCTGGCCGAACCGACGGCGCGGATCGTCGCCGCGCAACTGGCCTTCGCGGCGTTCAAGACGATCACCGGAATCCCGGCCGACGACTTCAGGGAACGCGCGGTACGCGTCGATCTGGCGACCCTCGTCAGCGACGAGGTCAACCTCCGCGCCCTGGCCCTGCTCCCCGTCGAAGGCGACGCCGAGGCGCTGCCCACGACGACGGGCTGGACCGCGGCCCTGCCGCCGCGCCAGCCACAAAGTGCTTTGCTGTCGCGGCAGTTCAGCCCCCTGGTGGACGCCAGGGATGGACTGATCAGGGACGTCAACGAAGGGATACTGACTCAGATCCCGCTCCATCGGTGCCGTGCCGAGGTCGCACGCTGGATGGGACCGGCCATGCCGTCACGGCGCAGGGTGACGGGCCCGACCTGCTGTCCGCACGGGTGGCCGCGGTCCTCGCCGCAGCGGAGGCCGCCGGCCTGGCGGCACTGGGCCGGGCGGCGGTGCGCGGCACGGACGGAAACGCAGCGCCCCCCGACGCTGTCGAAGCCGTCGACCTGGTCACCGGGGCGACGGCGACCGTCACGGCCCGGCAGCTCGCCGCCTGGCGGGACAGCAGCCCACCGGTGGCGATCGCCTCGGCAGCGGACCGGGAAGACGCCGTGCATGCGCGCTCGGCCGGATGGCCGGACGGCTGCTGCGCACGGCCGGACACGAGGGGGGCACCCCCTGCTCTCCGGACGACCCCGAGGTGCCACGGCTGATCAGCATCCTGGAGGCCGCCGGGCACCGCCCGGTGCTGCGCACCCTCGGCGACATCGGAGGCTGGGCGGTCGTACGGGCCGACTGCGGCGACGGGCTCGTGGGCATCGGCAGTGCGTCGACCGCGGCGGCGCCGGTGGTGACGCGCTGTACGACGCGGTCCGCGGGCTTCAGGAACGGGTCTTCCACGAGCCGTTGCGTCCCCCCCGCCGTCGGCCACGAAGAGGACGGGCCCGCTGTCGGCCACGAAGACGACGGACCCGGCCCCGTCGGCCACGAACACGAAGACGAAGACGACCGATCGCGCCCGGCCGTCCAGGAAGACGACGGCCCCGTAGAGCCGACCGGATCGGGGGCGACCACCGTGGCCCGCGCCGCCCAGTGGCTCCACACCTTCCTGCCGCCCGCGACACGGCTCCTAGGTCTCTCGCTGGAGGCGCACCCGGCGCTGCGCGCGGTGGGACGTACCCACTGCGCCGCGGTCGTCATCCTTCCCGCATCCGGCGAGGTGGCGGGATGACGACGACCCGGCCGCCGGCCACGCCCGCGGTGCACGTTCTGTCCGGTCCGCCCGGGGAGGAGGACATCCGGCGCATCGAGGCGGATACGGCGGCGGGCCACACCGCCGTCCCGCTCTGGTGGGAACCGGGCCGCATCGTGGTGGGCCCCGCCATGGGCCCCGGGGTGCCGGGCTGCCTGCGCTGCTTCGTCACCCGGTGCACGGGCTGCCGCCCCGAGGCGTACCCGCGGATCGCGGAGCGGGTCCGTGACGGCTCCGTGCGCTTCGCCGACCGGCACGCTCTGCTGCCTGCGGTGACCGACGCCCTGGTGCAGCAGTGCCTGGCACGCGACGCCCGGGAGCGCCGACCGCATCGGGCCTTCCTGACGCTCACGTTGCGCGACCTCACCGTGAAGACCGGCCGCTTCCTGCCGGACCCGCTCTGCCCGGCCTGCTCCGACCTGCCGGACGACACGCCGCTGCCGGGAGCGGAGTTCGACGTACCGCTGCCCAAGACCGCCCGGGACCGTTACCGTGCCGGCGACCTCCTGGCGGACGCCGAGAGCCTGCGAGACCTCTACGTGGACGAGGACGCCGGTCTCGTACGACGGCTGCGCCGCAGCGCCCACGGGCTGTTCCCCACCGCCACCGCGCCCACCGGTCTGCGCGTGACCACCTCCCAGGAGATCGGCTTCGGGCGGCAGACCAACTATCTCGCCGCCGAGGTCACCGCGCTGGCCGAAGGGCTGGAACGCGCAGGGGGCGTGCAGCCGGGCGGGCGCCGAACGGTGACGCACGGAAGCTGGGCGGAGCTGCGCGCGGACGCCGTCGATCCCCGGGTGTTCGGACTGCACGATCCGGAGCAGTACCTGATCGACGGGTTCCCGTTCCAGGAGTTCACCGAAGACCTCGAACTGTCCTGGGTATGGGGCCGGTCCCTGGGCCGGGACCGACCCGTACTCGTACCGGAGTGCCTCGCCTACTACGAACCTCTCTACCGGCCGACCGGCGGGCCTGCACTCGCGTACGAGATCTCCAACGGATGCGCGCTGGGCGCGAGTCTGACGGAGGCCGCGCTCCACGGCGTCTTCGAGGTGGCCGAGCGCGATGCCTTCCTGCTGACCTGGTACCGCAGGTCCGCCCCGGTCGAGATCACCCTCGACCCGCGCAGGGACACGGAGTTGGCGCTGATGGTGGAGCGCATCGAGTGGCTCAGCGGCTACCGCGTCCGGTTGTACGACATCACCAACGACCTCGGCATTCCGGCCGTGTGGGTCCTCGCCGTCGACGAGCAGCGGCGTCCGGGCCAACCGCGGGCCCTGTGCGCGGGCGGCGCCCACCTGGACCTGCGCAAGGCGTTCCGCTCCGCCCTGCTCGAACTCGCCCCCTTCACCGCAGAGTTCCCGCCCGCCTACCGCTCCCAGCGCCACCGGATCGCCGCGATGCTGGAGGACCCCGGCAAGGTCAGGCACATGGAGGACCACCGCCTCCTGTACTGCGCGCCGGAAGCGTTCGACCGACTGGAGTTCCTGCTGAGGCCCCGCGACCGGATGCCCCTGGACCGGGCGGCTGGCCGGCATCTGCCGCCCGACCGCTACGCCGATCTGCGCCAGGACCTCGCCGATGTGACGTCGCGCGTCGAAGCGGCGGGGCTCGACGTGCTGGTGGTCGACCAGACCACCCCCGATCACCGAATGGGAGGATTCCGCTGCGTCAAGGTGCTCGTGCCGGGCGCGCTCCCCATGACCTTCGGACACTGGGCGCGGCGCCTGAACGGCCTCGACCGGCTGCTGCGCCCCCCGGCCGCCCAGGGGCAGGCCGCCGAGCCGCTGACCCGCGCGGACCTCAACCCGCATCCGCACCCGTTCCCGTGAGCACCCGCGTTCCCATGAGCGCCCGCCTGGCCGCCAGCGGGCCCTTGACGGTCACCGGCGCGCCCACCGCCGCCGAGCGGTATGCCGAGCTGACCTTCGACCGCATGCCGTCGGCGGTTCCCACCGGGCTGCCGCTCGACCCGCCACAGTGGGTCAGGGTGCCCGGTGGGATCGAGTGGATACGGCGGTTGCCGTCGCCGGCGTCCGATCCGCTGGTCGACTGGTCACCGGCCCCCACGGAGGCGGCCCTCACCGGGGTGGGCTTCCCGGGCCGGTCCGAAGCCGGGGTGCCGCTGGACCTGCCAACCCTGGCCGCGCTGCTGTCGTTCGGCGCCGGAGTCTCGTGCGCGGAGTTCGGGCCGCAGTCGTCGTGGCGCCACCACCGCGTCGCGCCGTCGGCACGCTGCATCTTCCCGTGCTCCGTCTGGATCATCGGCTGGGGCGAAGAGCGGTCGGAACCTGACGTCTGCCGCTACCACCCCGAGCATCAACACCTGCGCAGCCAGGCCCCGTTCAAGCACCGACGCTGGACGCGGATTCACTGCGCCGTGACCGCCGCGCCCGGCGTCACCGGTACGCACTACGGCGACTACGCCTACCGCCTCGTCTGCCAGGAGGCCGGGCTCCTGACGGGCAGTCTGCTCCTGGCCGCGCGCACCCTGGGGCTGCGCGCGCGGACCGTGCCGGACCATTGCCCGTACGACATCGACCAGTTGCTCTGCCTGGACGGTCGGCGGGAGTGCTCCCTCGCTGCGGTCGCGCTGTCCGGCACGGAGACCGACGTGGTGTTCCCGGCGTCGGACGTGGCAGGTCCGGGGGTGCGGCGCCCCTGCCCGGCGTTTGCGGATCTGGGCGCGCTCTCCTCGGCCGCCCACCACGAGTTCGCCAGGACCCGGCCGCGCTTCCGAGGCCCGGCGGAGGGCGGCCAGGAGCACCCGGCCGCACCCACGGCCCTGCCATGTCCGGCACCGGTGCGGCTGCGTGCAGCGGCTGCGTGCCGCCCGCGATTCGGGCGACCCGGGATTCGTGCCCGCGCCGCAGCCGGTCGACGCCGCCACGCTGGAGCGGCTGTGCGGTGCGGCCCTCACCACGGCGTTCCCCGGCGTATGGCGCGGCCTCCCGGCGTTGTCGCTGCTCAGCGCGCGTCGCGACGTACCGGGAGCGGAATGCGGGCTGTTCCGCCATGACGAGCCCGCCGCCCGCCACGACCACGACGAGCCCGGCACCCGCCACGACCATGACCAGCCCGCCACCCGCCCCGGGAACCCGCCGCCCGCCCGGCAGCTGCTCGCGGCCGACGCCGTGACGCCCTTTCTGCGGCGCTGCCAAATGGTCGCCTCCACCAACGCGCACCAGGCTCCGGCGACCGTGTTCATCGTGGTGGACCTGGCGGCATGGCTGCGACACGACGCGGCACGCGCCTACGCCGACCTGCACCTGCGTACCGGAGAAGCCGCCCTGCGCCTGCTGATGGCGGCGAGCGCGGAAGGGCTGGCGGCCCGCATCCACAACGGCTTCCTGACCGGCCCAGTGCGTGAGGTGTGCGGCCCCGGCCGCTGGATCGCCCCCTTCGCCGTGATCCTGAGCCGTCGGCGCCCCTCGGCGCGGTACCGCTTCGTCCTGGAGGGAGGACTGTGAACACGTCCCCGCGCACGACCTTCGTGGTCCGCGTACCCGCGTTCCCCGCCGACGGGGTGGACGCGCTGCGCTCGCCCCGTGCCGCCGACTGGCTGCGACGGTGCCGCGACGCGGCCGAGGAGACCCGGCTGCAGGCCGCACGCTGCTCCGACATCCTGTACGACGTGGTCGCCGCCCTGCCCGCCGGGGGCCGCGACCGCAGCGCCCTCCTCGATCTGCGCCGGTCCGTCCACAACGGCCGCGCCGCACGTGCCCGACGCCTCGTGGGCAAGCTGGCCCCTCTGCTGACACCTGCCGCCGAGCGGGCCCTCGACCGCTGGGACCGGCTGGTGGCGGACGCCGAACGCACCAGGCGGTCGGCCACGGAGATCTGGGACGGCGAACTGGACCGCAGTGGGGCCGCCGCCGTACGGACTGCGAGCCGGTCGGCGATCACCCTCGAACTGGCGCGATCCGCATCGCCGTTGGCTGCGGCCCTGGACCGCGCGATGACCGCCATCGGCCACGGCGCCGCACCCGACCTGGACACCGCCCTGAGCGCGTACGCCTTCGTGGTACGGGCCTGCATGAAGACCACCCCGCGCGGAAGCCTGAGCGCCTGGGCGCACGGTGTCCTCACGGACGGCCCCGACCGGTGGGACGGTGACCCCCGCCCGCGCGAGCACCACGCCGAACTCAACGCCTTCATCTCTCTGACGCTGCTGCGCCAACTCGTCCCGCCGGGACGCCTGGTGGCCAACCCGAGCACCGTCGACACAGACGGAGCCCTGTACGCGATCACCCCGAACTGCGACGCGGTCCGACGCATCCGGGCGGACTCCGCACTCCGCGAGCTGATCGCCACCTGGCCCCCCGAAGGCCGCACCATGACCGACGCCACCCGAGCCTTGGCCGCCGTAGCCCGACCCGATCCCCACCGAGCCGATCCCCGCCGGGCCGATCCTCACCGGGCCGATCCCGAACGGCCCGATTCTCACCGGCCCGATCCCCACCGGGACGATCCCCGCCGGGCCGATCCTC
>RBWT01000193.1 GCA_004010275.1 Streptomyces huasconensis | reverse complement strand
GCGGGCGCCGGGGGGCCGGGGGGCAACGCAAAGATCCCGCCCAGTTCGATGAACTGGACGGGATCTCATGTGCAGTGGACCTGTGGGGATTTGAACCCCAGACCCCCTCGATGCGAACGAGGTGCGCTACCAGACTGCGCCACAGGCCCTTGCAACGAGTGAAACTCTAGCATCCCGATCGGGGTGCTCGGAAATCCGGTCCTGGCAGGTCAGCCGGGGCGGACCCCACGACGCCTCACTCGTTGGCGGCGCGGGGCCGGTCCCCGTCCTCGTACTGGTCGAAGAGCGGCGTGCGACCGCGCTCGCGGGCGCGCCGCGCCGAGGCGGCCCGCCGCTTGTCGCTGCGCCCGCCGGCCGCGTCGGAGCCCTCCGCAGCGTCGGTCTGCCCGGCGGTCCCGGCGGCCCCGGTGCCGCGCAGCGCCTCGTCGGCGGCGGGCTCGGCCGTGCTGGAGCGCGCCGAACTCCAGGTGTCGGGGGCGCCCAGGTCGACGCCGCTGGTGGCGCGCGGGGCGACCGGCGCGGTCACGTACGTCGGCAGGGGCACCGGGACCGGGTCCCAGCTGTCGCCCCGGCCGGGCCCGCGCTGGCGCTCCCGCTGCTGGTCGACCCACTCCGCGTGGTCGGTCTGCTCGACGAGGGCGCGGCGGGATCGGCGGCGAGCGCGGACAGTTCGCTCTCCGTCTCCGGGGCCGGCTCCTGCGCCGCCTCGTCGGCGGCGGACTCGGCGGCCCGCGCGCCGGGGCTGACGCTCCCGCAGCCGCTGCGCCGCCGCCTCGGCCCGGCGCCGGTCCATCGTGTACGTGAAGCGTCGCCGCTCCTGACCGCGCAGATAGACGATGTACGCGCTCAGCAGGACGGCGGGCACGGCGGGTGCCCACAGGAAGGCCAGACCGCCCACCCCGGCGACGACCGCGCCTGCCGTGAAGGCGAGGAAGAGCATCATCGTCGTGCGCCGGCGCCGGGCGAGGACCTTCGAGCGCCTGGCGCGCGCGGCGGCCTCGGCCGAGGCGGCGCGCTGCGCGGGCGACGCCTTGGCGCGCGGCGGCTGCTGCTCGCGTTCGGGGTCGGCTTCGGCGCGCGCCTGCTCCGCGGGCGGGAGGTTCGCCCCGCGCCGCGACGGGCTCCGCCCGGTCCGCCTCGGGCTCCGCCGGGTCGGCCGGAGGCATGGCGAAGGCCCGGACGTCCACCGAGCCGGTGACGACGTCCGGGTCGCCGCGCGTCTCGCCCTCCTCGGGCGAGCGGGCTTGCAGGTCCCTGGCGTATCGGCGCTCCATCCCCGCCCGTCCGGACAGCAGCCGGATGGCGGTGCTGAAGCGTTCCGTCGGACGGGCTTCGTTCAGCTCGTCCTGCCTACGGAGCCACATCGGCACCAAGTAGGCGGCCCAGGCCCCGACGATGACTGCGTAGATGAGGCCGCTGCTGCTCACGCTCACACGGTAGAGGGGTTTGGCTGGGGCCATCCGCCAATTGCGCCGGTGTGTCGCACAATCCGGCTGATATCTCGAACTTTTTTTGTGACTGATGCGATCAACAAGCCGCCATCCGTGTGAAATTAATGCCTGAGACAAGGCTCATACGGGCCTCGGGCGGTCGATCGGCGATCAATTTCGAACATATATTTCATTACCGTCGGCGGGCGACGGACTAAGCGGTGTTCCGAGGTCGCGCCTGGTGCCAGCGGCGCAACAGCCCTTCCGGCACCTCTTCGGCGGTGAGGGCGAAGACGAGATGATCGCGCCAGTCGCCGTCGATGTGCAGATACCGGGGACGCAGCCCCTCTTCGCGGAATCCGAGTTTCTCCACCACCCGACGGCTCGGCGTGTTCTCCGGCCGAATACAGACCTCGATACGGTGCAGCCCGACCGAACGGAAGCAGTGGTCCACGGCGAGCGCGACGGCGGTCGGCATCACACCGCGCCCCGCGACGGACTCGTCGACCCAGTAGCCGACATGGCCCGAGCACATCGATCCCCAGGTGATCCCGGCGACCGTCAGCTGCCCGACGAGCCGGCCCTGGAACTCGATGACGAACGGCAGCATCCGGCCCGCGCCCGCCTCGGCGCGCAGATGGCGGACCATCTGCCGGTAGGTGGGCCGGTGCACGATCGGCCCGCCGGCCGTGGGCGGCGGGATCGTCGCCTCCCAGGGGCGCAGCCAGTCGCGGTTGCGCCGGTTGACCTCACGCCAGGCGCGCTGGTCGCGCATCTTTATCGGGCGGAGGGTGACGTCTCCGTCCGTCAGCTCGACGGGCCAGGCGGGGCCGTTCAGCTCGCACCCCCCGAGGGACCGGGATGGTCGCCGCCGCGCACCTGGTCGACCGCGTGCGCGAGCAGCGGCTCCAGGACGGCGAGGCCGTCGCGCACCCCGCCCGTGGAGCCCGGCAGGTTCACGATGAGCGTCCGGCCCGCGACCCCGGCGAGGCCCCGCGAGAGCACGGCCGTGGGGACCTTGTCCCTGCCGTACGCGCGGATGGCCTCCGCGATGCCCGGCACCTCGTGGTCGATGACTCGGCGGGTGGCCTCGGGCGTGCGGTCGGTGGGCGAGATGCCGGTGCCGCCGGTGGTGAGGATGACGTCGTAGCCCGCTTCGGCTCCGGCGCGCAGGGCCTGCTCGACGGGGTCCCCGTCGGGCACGACCTGGGGCCCGTCGACGGCGAACCCGAGCGCGGCCAGCCCCTCGACGAGGATCGGGCCGCCCCGGTCGGCGTAGACACCGGCGGCGGCGCGGTTGGAGGCGGTCACGACCAGTGCGCGGTAACCGCTCATGCGCCCGCTCCCTCGCGGTTCCAGTCCCCGGACTTGCCGCCGGTCTTCTCCTCGACGCGTACGTCCGTGATGACGGCGCCCTTGTCGACGGCCTTGACCATGTCGACCACCGTGAGGGCCGCGACGCTCACCGCGGTGAGCGCCTCCATCTCCACGCCCGTACGGTCCGTGGTCTTCACCGTGGCGAGGATCTCCACCGCGTCGTCGGCCACGGAGAGGTCCAGCTTCACTCCGGAGACGGCCAGCGGGTGGCAGAGCGGGATCAGGTCGGGGGTGCGCTTGGCGCCCATGATCCCGGCGATCCGGGCGGTGGCGAGGGCGTCGCCCTTGGGGACGCCCTCGCCCCGCAGAAGCTCGATCACGCGCGGCGCGACCAGGACGCGGCCACTGGCGCGGGCGGTGCGGGCGGTCACGTCCTTCGCGGACACGTCGACCATGCGGGCCGCGCCCGCCTCGTCGATGTGCGTCAGTCGCTGCTGCTCAGGGCCGGGGGTGTCCCCCCGGGAAATCGCGGTCATGTGCTGTGGCGCTCCCGGTCCGGGCCCCGCGCGGTGCGGCGCGCGCGGGCCTGTTGTGCGCGACACGGTACCGCGCGCCCGGCGTTCTCAGCCGAGCAGGACCACGTCGACGTCCGCGCCCGGCTCCACCGAGGTGACGTCCTCGGGGACGACGATCAGCGCGTCCGCGTGGGCGAGCGCGGCGACCAGATGCGAGCCGGCGCCCCCCACGGGCGCCACCGTGCCGGCCTCGGCGTCGTACGCCCCCCGCAGGAACTGCCGGCGCCCCTCGGGCGAGCCCAGCGCCTTCTCCGCGGCCAGCCGCGCGCGCACGGTGGGCCGGTGGACCTCGTCCAGCCCCATCAGCGTGCGGATCGCCGGACGCACGAACAGCTCGAAGGAGACGTACGAGGAGACGGGGTTGCCCGGCAGCGCCAGCAGCGGGGTGTGGTCGGGGCCGATGGTGCCGAAGCCCTGCGGCTTGCCCGGCTGCATGGCGAGCTTGCGGAACTCCACGCCGCCGCCCGCCCCGATGCCGGTCTCCTCGTCCGGATCGCCCAGGGAGGTCAGGGCCTCCTTCACGACGTCGTACGCGCCGACGCTCACGCCGCCCGTGGTGACGACGAGGTCGGCGCGGATCAGCTGGTCCTCGATGGTGGAGCGCAGCGTCTCGGCGTCGTCGGCGACCGCGCCCACGCGGTAGGCGATGGCTCCCGCGTCCCGGGCGGCGGCGGTGAGGGCGAAGCTGTTGGAGTCGTAGATCTGGCCGTCCGCCAGCGACTCGCCGGGCTGGATCAGTTCGCTGCCGGTGGACATGACGACCACGCGCGGGCGCGGGCGCACCTTCACCGTGCCGCGGCCGACCGCGGCGAGCAGGGCGATCTGCGGCGGGCCGAGGACCGTGCCCGCGCTCAGGGCGCGGTCCCCGGCGCGGACGTCACTGCCACGCACGCGTACGTGCGCGCGTGCCGCGGCCGGGCGGTGCACGCGGACCTCTCCGGAGGCGCCCTCGGGGGCGCGCTGTGGGCGCGCATCCCGGAGGCGGGGCCTTCGCCGAGGCCTCCGTCGGTCCACTCCACGGGGACGACGGTCTCGGCGCCGGGCGGCAGCGGGGCGCCGGTCATGATGCGGGCCGCCTGGCCCGCGCCGACGGTGGGCTGCTCGCCCGCGCCCGCGGCCACGTCGCCGATCACGGTCAGGACGGCGGGGAACTCCTCGCTGGCGCCCTCGATGTCGGCGACCCGTACCGCGTATCCGTCCATGGAGCTGTTGTCGAAGGGCGGCAGCGCGACGGGCACCGTGACGTCCTCGACGAGGACGCAGCCCTGCGCGTCGAGGAGTTGGAGCTCGATGGGTTCGAGCGGGCGGACGGTCGCGAGGATGTCGTCCAGATGCTCCTCCACCGACCACAGAGGGCTCCGGCCGGTGGTCGGTGTCGTCGTGCTGCTGCTCAAAGTGCTACATCTCCTCGGTGACGTAACTGCGAAGCCAGGCCTTGAAGTCCGGGCCCAGATCCTGACGTTCGCACGCCAGTCTGACAATGGCACGCAGATAGTCGCCCCGGTCACCGGTGTCGTAGCGGCGGCCCGTGAAGACGACGCCGTGCACCGGACCGCCGACCTTCTCGTCCGCGGCGAGCTGCTGAAGGGCGTCGGTGAGCTGGATCTCGCCGCCGCGGCCCGGCTCGGTCTTGCGCAGGACGTCGAAGACGGCGGGGTTCAGGACATAACGGCCGAGGATGGCGTAGTTGCTGGGCGCGTCGGCGGTGTCGGGCTTCTCGACTAGGTCGGTGACCTTGACGACGTCGCCGTCCTCGGTGGGCTCGACGGCGGCGCAGCCGTAGAGGTGGATCTGCTCCGGGGCCACCGCCATGAGGGCGATGATGCTGCCGCCGCGCTGCTCCTGGACCTCGACCATGCGGGCGAGGAGCGGGTCGCGGGGGTCGATGAGGTCGTCGCCGAGGAGTACGGCGAACGGCTCCCTGCCGACGTGCGGGGCCGCGCAGAGCACGGCGTGACCGAGTCCCTTGGGGTCGCCCTGGCGGACGTAGTGCATCGTCGCGAGGTCGCTGGACTCCTGGACCTTGGCGAGCCGCGCCTCGTCACCCTTCTTCAGGAGGGCCGACTCCAGCTCGTAGTTGCGGTCGAAGTGGTCCTCCAGCGGGCGCTTGTTGCGGCCCGTGATCATGAGGACGTCGTCGAGACCCGCCGACACGGCCTCCTCGACCACGTACTGGATCGCCGGCTTGTCGACGACCGGCAGCATCTCCTTGGGGGTCGCCTTGGTGGCCGGCAGGAAGCGCGTGCCCAGGCCTGCCGCCGGGATGACCGCCTTGGTGATCCGGGGGGTGGGGGGGTGAGACTCAGTCATGTCGACACCATATCCGGTACGTATGTGCGGAATCTGTGGGTCCGGATCATTCGTCGGCATATGCGCCCACCAGGCAGAAATGTGAGTATCCGATGAGCGGAACCGAGACCGGCGAACAGCCAACCAAGCGCACGTTGCGGCGAGGCTTCCTCGCGGTGAGGAGCGGGTTGACCGGGGATGACACGCGGGGGGCGGCCGTCCTTCTCGCCGAGCGCGCGCTGGAGCTGGCGGAACTGGCCGAGGCGCGGACGGTGGCGGCGTACGTCTCCGTCGGCAGCGAGCCCGGCACGCGCGTCCTGCTCGACACCCTCCACGCGCGCGGGACACGGGTCCTGCTGCCCGTACTGCTCCCGGACAACGACCTGGACTGGGCCGCGTACGACGGGGAGGGCTCCCTGGTCCGGGTGCGGCACCAGGGGAAGATCGAGCTGCTGGAGCCCTCCGGGCCACGGCTCGGCCCCGAAGCCGTCCTGGCGGCGGACACCGTCCTGCTGCCGGGGCTCGCGGTGGACGAGCGCGGCACGCGGCTCGGGCGCGCGGCGGCTCGTACGACCGCGTCCTGGCCCGTCTGGAGCTGTCGGGCGCCGATCCCGCTCTCGTGGTGCTCCTGTACGACTCCGAGGTCGTCGCACGCATCCCCGCGGAGGCGCACGACCTGCCGGTGCACGCCGTGGTGACGCCCTCGGGGGTGCGCCGCTTCCGCTGACACCCCCGGACAGCCGAAAGGGCCCTCCACGCGCGCGTGGAGGGCCCTTTCAGGAGCTGCCGGTACCGGAAGAGGCTTCCGGTCAGGGGCGCAGGACCAGCTTGTCGCTGGTGCTCTTCTCGACCGCCTTCTCCGAGTAGGCCCAGGGCAGGAGTTCGCCCTTGGCCCACTTCTCGGTCTGGTCGGTGTAGTGCGCGTTGTACGCGTGCCCCGAGGCGCCGGTGAGGTTGATCCACTTGGACTTGTCGAGGTCCTTGAGGTTCACCACCATGCGCATCGACGGCACCCAGACCACGCCGTAGCCGCCCGCCGCGTTCCAGCCGGTGGCGTTGACCGCCGCCTCGCCGCCGCCGAGGTTCCAGGGGCCGCGGTTGAGCACGTACTGGAGCCAGCCGGGGCCCTCGGTGCCGAGCGTCTGGTTCTTCAGCGTGAGGCGGTGCAGGCGGCCCCAGCTCCAGCTGTCGATGTCCTTGCCGAGCTTGGCCGTCAGGTCCCAGCGCGCGTCCTCGAGGGCCCGCGCGAAGAGCTGGTCGCGGGTCGTGGTCGCCTTGTCGGTACGGGTCTTCGGCGACTTCCACCAGTCGTTGGTCTCGTCGTCGATGATCTTGCGGACCACTTCGTAGTAGCGGTCGCCGCCGTCCGGCTGGGCCGAGTCCGCGTCCCGCTCGCCGCACTCGCGCACCTTCTTGCCCTCGTCCGCCGGGCCGGTGTTGCCGGCCGGCTCCACGCTCAGGCACTGGCCCTTGACGCGCAGCTCCTTGGGGAGCTTGTTGCCGAAGGCGAGCTTGAGGATGTTGCGCCAGACCGAGTTGAAGTACGCGGCGGCGGCCGAGTCGGCGTCCTGGGTGTAGTCCCAGCCCTCCAGGAGCTTCTGCGCCTCGCGGACGTACTTGTCCTTGACGTCGATCTTCAGCAGCTTGGGCACCAGCAGCTTGGCGATCTCGCTGCTGTTGTCCATCTGCATGAGGCGCATGTCCTCGGTGGAGATCTTGCCGCCGTTCTTGATCTTCGACTGGATCAGGTCGTCGATGCGCTGGCTGCGCGCGCCGTAGCCCCAGTCCCCGGTGAGCTTGTACGGGTACTTGTCCTCGTCGATCACGGCCTGGTTGGCGGTGACGATGTAGCCGCGCTTGGGGTCGTACTCGTAGGGCAGGGCGTTCTGCGGGATGTAGCCCTTCCAGCGGTACTCCGGGTCCCAGCCGGGCGCCGGGAGCGAACCGTCGCCCTTGCCGCGGGTCGGAATCCTGCCGGGCGCCTGGTAGCCGATGTGGCCCTCGCGGTCGGCGTAGACGAGGTTCTGGGACGGTACCTCGAACAGAGCGGCCGCCTTGCGGAACTCCGTGAAGTTCTT
Organism: Streptomyces huasconensis; assembly: GCA_004010275.1. GTDB lineage: Bacteria > Actinomycetota > Actinomycetes > Streptomycetales > Streptomycetaceae > Streptomyces > Streptomyces huasconensis. The sequence goes on along the minus strand of RBWT01000193.1, from coordinate 6,672 downwards.
CGCCCTGTTGAGCTTGAAGACCGCGTCCATGGACTTGCCCGGGTCCAGCGCCGTCCAGCGCAGCGCCACGCCGTAGCCGTCGCCCCGGTCGGGGGCCGCGGCGTCGACGTGGGCCTTCTTGCCGACCTTGACCAGTTCGTCGTCGCGGTCGGAGATGAGCGGGCCGTTGTTGGTCTCGCGGACCGTGATCTTCTTCGCCTTGCCGCCCGCGACCTTGATGGTCTCCTCGCGCGACTCGAAGGGCAGCACCTTCTGGCCGAACTGGTAGCCGTCCCCGGTGAACTTCTCCAGGTAGAGGTCCGTGACGTCGGCGCCGAGGTTCGTCATGCCCCAGGCGATCTCGTCGTTGTGGCCGATGACCACGCCCGGCATGCCCGAGAAGGTGTAGCCGGAGACGTCGTACCGGCACTTGTCGGAGACCGAACGGCAGTGCAGGCCCATCTGGTACCAGACCGAGGGCAGCTGCGGGGCCAGGTGCGGGTCGTTCGCGAGGAGCGGCTTGCCGGTGATCGTGTGCTCGCCGGAGACGACCCAGGAGTTCGAGCCGATGCCGTTGCCGTTCGGGCCGAGGATCGCGGGGACCTCGTCCAGGGCGTCGGAGACCCCCGAGAGCTGCGACTGGAGCCCGTCGGGCGCCTGGGCGCCACCCGCGAGGCCGGAGCCCGCGGTGCCGCCGCCTGTGCCCGTGCCGGTGCCTGTGCCCGTGCCGGTGCCTGTGCCCGTACCCGTGCCGGTGCCTGCGCCCGTGCCCGTGCCTGCGCCGCCGGTTCCGGACGGCGTGCCGGTGCCCTTGGTGTCGTACTCCTTGGTGACGGCGTCGTAGGCGCCCTCGCGGACGATCGGCTTGTTCCGCTGGTACGGGTACTCGGGGTACAGGTCCTTGATCTGCGAGGGGCCGAGGCGGCTCGTCATCAAGGAGCGGTCGATCTCGTCCTGCATGTTGCCGCGCAGGTCCCAGGCCATGGCCTTGAGCCAGGCCACGGAGTCGACGGGGGTCCACTTCTGCGGCTTGTAGTCGTTGGTGAAGCCGAGCGCCGCGTACTCGACGGAGACGTCCTTGCCGTCCTTGCCGTCGAGGTAGGCGTTGACTCCCTTGGCGTAGGCCTGGAGATACTTCTTCGTCTCCGGGGAGAGCTTGGAGTCGTACTCCTTCTTCGCCACCCGGTGCCAGCCGAGCGTGCGCAGGAACTCATCCCTCTTGACCTGGCTCTTGCCGAACATCTCGGAGAGCCGCCCGGAGGTCATATGACGGCGTACGTCCATCTCCCAGAAGCGGTCCTGCGCCTGGACGTAGCCCTGTGCCATGAAGAGGTCGGCGTCGGACTCGGCGTAGATCTGCGGGATTCCGTTCCCGTCGCGCTTCACCTCGACGTTGCCGGAGAGGCCGTCGAGCTTGAGGGTCCCCTTGGTCTGCGGGAAGGAGGCGCGCACAGTGCTGACGCTCCAGTACGCGCCGAAGCCGATGCCTCCGACGATGGCCAGGACCAGGACGATCACGACGAGTCGGGCTCGGCGCCCCTTCTTCTTGCCGGACTTATGACCGGAAGAGGCGGTGGTGTTGGAGGGCATCGCTGTCCTTGCTGTCCTTACGCGAGCGGCAGGGCGGGCTGTGCTGTCGGGCGGGCGGCTCTGGGAGCGCTGGAGCAACCATAGGCGCAGGGCGTCTGGACTCCGGACGCGGAGTCAGGAACCGGACCTCGAAAGATCGTAAACGCGTTCGAAGGCATCAAGAAGGCGTTAACGATTAGGTAAGGTAACGAAGTACTTGCCTCGCGAGAGGTGAACGACGTACTGGCTCGCAAGAAGTGCTTGTGCGCGCACGGAGGAAGGAACGGCCCCTGACTGTCCACCACCTCAACCAGCTCCTGCTCGTCTGCTCGCTCGTTCTGCTCGTCGCGGTGGCGGCGGTCCGTATCTCCTCGCGCAGCGGGCTCCCCAGCCTGCTCCTGTACCTCGGCATCGGGGTCGCGATGGGGCAGGACGGGATCGGTGACGTCCACTTCGACAACGCCGAGCTGACGCAGGTCATCGGCTATGCCGCCCTGGTCGTGATCCTCGCCGAGGGCGGCCTCGGCACGAAGTGGAAGGAAGTGCGGCCCGCCTTGCCGGCGGCCGCCGTCCTCTCCACGGTCGGCGTCGCGGTGAGCGTGGGCATCACGGCGGCGGGCGCGCACTACCTGGTGGGGCTGGACTGGCGGCCGGCGCTGATCATCGGCGCGGTGGTCTCCTCCACGGACGCCGCGGCGGTCTTCTCGGTGCTGCGGAAGGTGCCGCTCCCCTCGCGCATCACGGGCGTCCTGGAAGCGGAATCGGGGTTCAACGACGCCCCTGTGGTGATCCTCGTCGTGGCGTTCTCCACGGCGGGACCGGTGGACCACTGGTACGTGCTGCTCGGCACGATCGCCCTGGAGCTGGCGATCGGCGCCGCGATCGGCGTCGCGGTCGGCTGGCTCGGCGCCTTCGGCCTGCGGCACGTGGCCCTGCCCGCCTCCGGCCTCTACCCCATCGCCGTCATGGCCATCGCGGTCGCCGCCTACGCGGCCGGCGCCATGGCGCACGGCAGCGGCTTCCTCGCCGTCTATCTCGCCTCGATGGTCCTCGGCAACGCCAGGCTGCCGCACTGGCCCGCCACCCGCGGCTTCGCCGAAGGCCTCGGCTGGCTCGCCCAGATCGGCATGTTCGTCCTGCTCGGCCTGCTGGTCACCCCGCACGAGCTGCTCGACGACACCTGGCACGCGATCGTCATCGGCCTCGTCCTGACGATGGTGGCGCGGCCCCTGGAGGTCGTCCTGAGCCTGCTGCCGTTCCGCATGCCGTGGCAGGAGAAGGCGCTGCTCTCCTGGGCCGGGCTGCGCGGCGCCGTGCCCATCATCCTGGCCACCATCCCCATGGTGAACGGCGTCGAGGACAGCCAGCGGATCTTCAACATCGTCTTCGTGCTCGTCGTCGTCTACACCCTCGTCCAGGGCCCCACGCTGCCCTGGCTGGCCAAGCTGCTGCGGATCGGCGGCTCCTCGGAGGCCGCCGACCTCGGCATCGAGTCGGCGCCCCTGGAGCGGCTGCGCGGGCACCTCTTGTCGGTCGCCATCCCCGAGGGCTCGCGCATGCACGGCGTCGAGGTGGGCGAGCTGCGGCTGCCGCAGGGCGCGGCGGTCACGCTCATCGTGCGGGAGGGCGAATCGTTTGTCCCGCTGCCCACGACGGTGCTGCGGCGCGGCGACGAGCTGCTGGTCGTGGCGACCGACCCGGTGCGGGACGCCGCCGAGAAGCGGCTGCGCGCGGTCGGCCACGGCGGAAAGCTCGCGAGTTGGCTGGGAACCGACGGAGGAAAACACCAATCGTAGGTGGCGGGCGTCTCATCCACTGCGATCACAGGGTCAGATGTAACTGTTGCCTGTACGATTAAGGCACCGACGGGGAGCTGGAAAGCGCCCCGCTCGAACACCTGACTGAACCAACTGATCGAACCAACTCTGCCTGAAGCAGAGCTGGCGCGACCGTATGGCGGTCGTGGCGCCCCCGCACTGGGCCCCGGCATCTACCGCAGTTCCGCGCAAGAGGACAGCTCTCGGCGTCGTCGCCCCACAAGGGAGACCGCTACCAGGCGGCAGAAAGGCACGGGCCGTGGCATCCACGGTCACCGAAACCCGCCCGGGCTACGGACAGCTCCTGCGCACCCCTCGCGCCTGGACGTTCCTGCTCCCCGGCTTCGCGGCACGCCAGCCGTTCGCGATGCTGACGATCTCCATCGTCCTGCTGGTGCAGCACACCACCGGCTCGTACGGTGCCGCGGGCGCCGTCTCGGCCGTCACCGGCGTCTCCATGGCGCTGTTCGCCCCCTTCAGCGGCAAGCTCGCCGACCGGTTCGGCCAGCGCGCCGTGCTGGTGCCCGGCGTGCTCGTCCACTCGGCCTCCGTCATCACCCTGACGGTGCTCGCGCTCTCCGACGCCCCCTTGTGGGCGCTGTTCGCGGCCGCCGTGCCGGCGGGCGCCTCGACGCCGCAGATCGGCCCCATGGTGCGGGCCCGCTGGGGCGTCAAGCTCCAGGATTCTCCGCTGGCCACCACCGCCGCCGCCTTCGAGTCGGTCACCGACGAGCTGACCTTCGTCCTCGGGCCGCTCGTGGCGACCGCGCTGTGCACCGGCGTCGACCCCTCCGCCGGACTGCTCACCGAAGCCGGGCTCACGCTGATCGGCGGTCTGCTGTTCGCCGCGCAGAAGAGCACCCAGCCGAAGCCGTCCTCGCAGAACGAGGACCACGCGCGCGTGGAGCACGTCTCCGCGCTGCGGGTCCCCGGTATCCGCGTGCTCATCGTGACCTTCCTCGGGATCGGCGCCGTCTTCGGCGGCATGCAGGTCTCGCTGGCCGCCTTCACCGAGTCCATCGGCGAGCCCGGCCTGAACGGCGTCCTGTACGGCACGTTCGCCGCGGGCAACATGCTCTCCGGAGTCGTGTGCGGCGCCATCGCCTGGAAGGTCTCCCCGCAGCGGCGCCTGCTCGTGGCGTACGCGGCGCTGACGCTGATGGCCTCCGGGCTGTGGGCCGCGCACTCCGCGCTGCTGCTCGCCGGGCTCGGCCTGCTGGTCGGCGTCTGCATCGCGCCGGCGCTGATCACCGGCTACACGCTGGTGGACAAGCTGGTCCCGCCGACCGGCCGCACGGAGGCCTTCACCTGGCTGACCGGCGCCGTCGCGCTCGGGCAGGCGGCGGCCGTCACGGTCGCCGGACAGCTGGAGGACCGCTTCTGGGACGGGGCCGGCTTCCTGGTCCCCCTGGGCGGCACGGCACTGGCCCTGGTGGTCCTCGTGACCCTGCGCTCGCGCCTCGTTCCGAAGGGCCAGGGGCGCACGGTGGCGCGTGGCGTCGGTCACCGACAGCCGGTCGCGGTGGACTGATCCCCCGGAATACGTCACTATGGATCGTCGTTAGCACTCATCGAGTGAGAGTGCCAGGAGGAAGCAAGTGCCGACGTACCAGTACCAGTGCACCGAGTGCGGCGAGGGCCTCGAGGCGGTGCAGAAGTTCACGGACGACGCCCTGACCGTGTGCCCGAACTGCGACGGACGCCTCAAGAAGGTGTTCTCGGCGGTCGGCATCGTCTTCAAGGGCTCCGGCTTCTACCGCAACGACAGCCGCGGCTCGTCGTCGAGCAGCACGCCGTCGTCTTCGTCGTCGAAGTCCACGTCCGACGCGAAGCCGTCGACGGCTTCTTCCTCGTCGGCGTCCTCGACCTCTTCGTCCTCGGCGGCCTCGTCGTCCTCGTCGTCCGGCTCCTCGTCGGCTTCGAGCTCGGCCGCGTAGGGCTTCCAGCTTCTTCTCCCAGGACCTCGCCGTTCACCGACGGCGGGGTCCTCGGCGTATCCGGGCGCCGATACGCGCCGATACCGTGCCGTCCATGGTGAACACGGCGAACGTGAACGGGATGCGGGCCGAGGTCGGCGTGATCGGTGGCTCCGGGCTCTACTCCTTTCTGGATGACGTGACCGAGGTTCAGGTCGACACGCCTTATGGGGCGCCGAGCGACGCCGTCTTCGTCGGTTCGGTCGGTTCTCCGGGTGCTTCGAGTTCTGTCGGTGATGGGGCGGGCCGGCGGGTCGCCTTCCTGCCCCGGCACGGCCGCGGGCACCATCTGCCGCCGCACCGCATCAACTACCGCGCCAATCTCTGGGCGCTGCGCTCCGTCGGTGTACGCCAGGTGCTCGCTCCCTGTGCGGTCGGTGGGCTGCGGGCCGAGTACGGGCCCGGCACGCTGCTCGTGCCCGATCAGCTGGTGGACCGCACGAAGGCGCGTACGCAGACGTACTTCGACGGGGTGCCGCTGCCGGACGGCACCGTTCCCGAGGTCGTGCACGTGTCGCTGGCCGACCCGTACTGCCCGGTGGGCCGGGCGGCGGCGCTGGCGGCCGCGCGCGGCCGTGGCTGGGAGCCGGTGGACGGAGGGACGCTGGTCGTGGTGGAGGGGCCGCGCTTCTCGACCCGGGCGGAGTCGCGCTGGCACGCCGCGCAGGGCTGGTCGGTGGTGGGCATGACGGGGCATCCGGAGGCCGCGCTCGCGCGGGAACTGGAGCTCTGCTACACGTCGTTGGCGCTGGTCACCGACTTGGACGCGGGGGCGGAGTCGGGAGACGGCGTCTCGCACGAAGAGGTCCTGCGGGTGTTCGCCGCGAACGTGGACCGGCTGCGGAGTGTCCTCTTCGACGCATCGCGGGGTTGCCGGCGGCCGGGGAGCGGGCGTGTCCGTGTGCGGGGGCGTTGGGCGGGATGGAGCCGGGGATTCGGTTGCCGTGAAGGCTGAGCCCGGGACAGCCGTGCGGGTGGCGAGCCGGGCGGAAGGTCCCCTTCGGGTGAGGGAGTTGTCCACAACCGGCGAGTAGTCCACGGGGCTCAGCGGGAATCGGCGCGGTCCCGCATCGTGGGAGCGCAAGCCAAGCTCTCGCACCGCAGGTGGTGGTTGTCGTGACCCAAGTCCCTCTCCAGGCCCGGCCGTCCGACGGCTGCCCGGTCCCTCCCTTCGCGCCCGTGCGGGTGCGCGGCGGCCGTCCACGGCTGCGCCGGCTGCTGCGGCACCGGCGGCGGGCCCTGGCCGTGGGGCTCGCGGTGACCGCCGCCGTCCTCGCGACCACGGGGCCGCGGGACAGCGACGGGCCGCGGGCCCCCGCCGCGGCGGCCGA
>RBWT01000192.1 GCA_004010275.1 Streptomyces huasconensis | reverse complement strand
CGCGGCGGCGTAGCGGTCGTCGGCGGTGGGGGTCGCCCTCGGCCAGGGCGCGGGTCGCCACGTCAGCGCGCCGAGCGCGGCGAGCGACGCGGCGAGCGCCTGGACGTGAGGGTGCCGACGGTCTCCCCGTCCCGCGCGGACAGCTCCTGGCGGGCCAGGCCGATGGTGCCGTTGCGGTGCACGGTGCCCTCGTCGGGCGCGAGCAGCCGGCGAGGACGCTGCAGCAGGGTCGTCTTGCCGCTGCCGTTCTCGCCGACGACGGCGATCCGGGACCGGGCGGAGACGGTGACCGACAGGTCGTTCAGGACGCGCCGGGACCCGCGGGTGACGGTGACGCCGTCGGCACGGAGGTGGGCGGACCCGCCCGCTTCGAGGGACGGGGACAGGGTGGAGACGGCCTCGGAGGCCGGGGTGGTGGGGTACAAGGTGTGCTCCGCAGCTCGCAGTGGAGCCGGGCAACGCGAGAAGGCCGCCCGGCGGGAACCGGGACGGCGAGCGCGGATTCAGCAGAGAGAAGGCGCCGCCGTCAGCGGGCGGAGCGGACCTTCTGCGACCAGATACCTCGTGCCATACCTGTCAGGCTAGCAGCGGCGGGCCCGGTCGGCAGGGGATATCGCTGCCCGAGCCGTGCGGCCGGCCGGCTCGGCCAGTCGGCTTCATGTGACGGGAGCGGTCGGCTTCAAGTGATCGACAACTGCGTACGATCGGGCGTTGCGGGATACCTGGTGCGCATGAACCTTTTGACAGGTGTGAGTGAACTCGACCGAGTGGTGACGCAGCAGGTTGCCCGGCGCGTCCCGCCAGGTGTGGGCAGGGTGTTGTCCGGGGTGGAGGAGGCGGCGGAGAGCACGAAGCTGTGGTGCGGGGCCGCCGTCGCGATGGCGTGCCTGGGCGGGTGGCGGGGCCGTACCGCCGCGGTCGCCGGCCTCGCCGCCATGACGGTGGCGCAGCTGGCGTCGAACGGCGTGTGCAAGCAACTGGCCGACCGGCCCCGGCCGCCGAAGGAGTGGTTCCCGCACGACGAGGCGGACGACCGTCCCGACTCCTCGTCTTTCCCCTCCGGGCACACGGCGCCGCGGTCGCGTTCACCGCCGCGTCCTCCCGAACTGGCGGGCGGCCGGCGTGGCCTGCGCGGTACCGGCGGCCATGGTGGCGGTCGAGCGGGTGCAGAGCGGCGCGCACTACCCCAGCGATGTCGTCGCCGGCGCGGCCATCGGCCTGGCGAGCGCCTGGTTCGTCCGGCGGATTCCCCGCCTCGCCCTGCGCCACTGGCTGTAGAAGGGACCCGGAACGACGAAGGCCCCCGGCGCATCGCGCGGGGGCTTCGTCAGGAGTGGGACGGGATCAGGCGTGTCGTCGGGCCCACAGGGGCGTCACGAGCGCGATCAGGACGGCGGCGACCCCGATCTGGAAGACGTGCCGAATCCAGTCGATGCCGCCGGTGTCCCGGACACCGAAAGCACTGGCGAGGGCGTTGCCGACGACGGCACCGACGATGCCCAGGATGACTGTCAGCCAGAGGGGGATGGGCTGACGACCGGGCAGAACGAGCTTGGCCAGCAGGCCGATGATGAGTCCCGCGATGATGGCCCAGAGAAACGACACGACAACTCCTCCTGATCTATGGTCCCGATCTTTCGGATACCTACGTCCGCGTGCCCGGCAATCCGCGGCTCATTCATCCCCGTGCCGAGTCGTGTCGTGCCGTTTCCGAGTCGTGCCGTTTCCGTGTCGTGCCGGCCGCGCCGCCCCGGGCGGGGCGCGCGGGATCGGGCGCGGTTTAGTACGGGCCGTTCACGTTGTCGATCGAGCCGTACCGGTCGGCCGCGTAGTTGCAGGCGGCGGTGATGTTGGCGACCGGGTCGAAGCTGTCCGTCGACGTGCCGGGCACGTGGTACGCGGCGAACGTGGGGCCGATGACCTGAAGGAGGCCCTTCGACGGGGTTCCGGCGACAGCGTTGGAGTCCCAGTTGTTGATGGCCAGCGGGTTGCCGGAGGACTCGCGCATGATGTTGCGGTGGATGCCCTCATAAGTGCCGGGGATGCCGTGCCGGGCCATGATGTCCAGCGACTCCTTGATCCAGCCGTCGAGGTCGTCGGTGTACGACTTCTTCGCCGGGGCGGCGGCGGTTTTGACGGAAGCCGGGGAGGCGGCCGACTTCTTCGTCGGCTCTGCGGGGTTCTTCTTTCCGAGGGTGAGCTTGAGGCCGGGGTGGATCAGCTTCGGGTCGTCGCCGAGAACTCCGCGGTTGTCCTCGTACAGCTTCTTCCAGCCGCCGCTGAGGGAATGCTCCCGGGCGATCTTGGAAAGGGAGTCACCCGCGACGACGACGTGGACGTTCGGGGCGGCGGCGGGCTTGGCGGCCGCACCGGGCTCCGCCGCGCCGGCGGCGGTCGCGCCGAGCACCGGCAGGACGAGCACGGCTCCGCCCGTTCCCGCGGCGGCGATGCCCCGGTGGAGCGAGCTGGACTTCGGGCGGCGGTGCTTTCCCTTTGCGGGCATGGCGAATTCCTCTCCGTCGCCTACGAGGTGAGCTGTCGGGTTCGGACGGGAGCTGTCCGGTCGCACTGGGCATGCGACTTCACCCCGAGCCGTTCCGGAAACCGGATCGGCGGCTTACCTGGGTCCCCCGCTCCTGCCGTGCGTGAGTCAGTGTGGGTGGGTGGGTGCAAAGGCTTCCGGACGGCGGCAGGATTCGGCGTTCCATCCGGTTCGACGGTGACATTAAGCGAGAAAGTCCGGACGGAACAAGACGGGAATTCGAATACGGAATGCGAGACGCTGTTCCTGAATGATCAAATTCCACCGTCCCGTTTTGATCGAAAACTCAACTCTCTTGCCGGGTAATGGGAATGCGTCCCGCGACCCCACAAGATCGTGGAATTCGGCGTGACCCATTTCACGGAACGGGTGCGGCGAAAGGTTGGCCTTTCACTTCAAAACGGGCATACCGTGATCCCTTGTTGAGGGTTCCGTGGGTGTGGGCGGCTTTTGGCTGACCGGTGTGTGTCCGCGTCGCTGATGCCGTCAACTCAGGGGAATTGCAAGGTGTGTTGAGACGGAAATGCGTCCGCCCGGCCTTTCGGGGTGGCCGGCGGCTCGCGGCTCAGTCCCGCCTCGCCGCCAGACGGCGTCCCCCGTACCAGACCGCACCCGCCGCCAGGACCGCGGCACCGGAGACCACCGACGACACGGGCAGGGCGAAGGCCAGCGCCAGGCAGCCCGCCAGGCCGACGAGCGGGACGGCCCGGGGTGGGCGGCCCTCGTCCGAAGTCAGCGTCCAGGCCGAGGCGTTGGCGACGGCGTAGTAGGCCAGCACGCCGAAGGAGGAGAAGCCGATGACCCCGCGTACGTCCGCTGTCGCGGCGACCACCGCCACCACCGCGCCCACGGCCAGTTCGGCGCGGTGCGGCACCTTGAACCGCGGGTGGACCGCGGCGAGGGCGTGCGGCAGATGCCGGTCGCGGGCCATCGCCAGCGTGGTGCGGGAGACGCCCAGGATCAGCGCGAGCAGCGGGCCGAGCACCGCCAGGGCCGCGCCGGCGCGGACGACGGGCACCAACCAGTCGGCCCCCGCCGCCCGGGCCGCCTCGGACAGCGGCGCCGAAGCCCCGGCCAGTTCCTCCGGGCCGAGGACCGCCGTTCACGGCGATCGCGAGGACAGGCGTAGACGACCAGCGTGATGCCGAGCGCGACCGGGACGGCCCGGGGGATGGTGCGCGCGGGGTCGCGGACCTCCTCGCCCAGGGTGGCGACGCGCGCGTACCCGGCGAAGGCGAAGAAGAGCAGACCGGCCGCCTGGAGCACCCCGCCGACGGTCGCGTCGTCACCGATGTCCAGGCGAGCCATGTCCGAGGCGCCGGAGGTGAGGGCGGTGACCGCCACGGCGGCGAGCACGGCAAGGACCGCGGCCACGATCACGCGGGTCAGCCAGGCGGACTTCCGCACCCCGGCGTAGTTCACCGCCGTCAGCGCCACCACCGCGGCGACCGCGACCGCGTGGGCCTGCCCGGGCCACGCGTACGCGCCCACCGTCAGCGCCATCGCGGCACAGGAGGCGGTCTTGCCGACGACGAACGCCCACCCGGCCAGGTAACCCCAGAACGCGCCGAGCCGCTCGCGTCCGTACACATAGGTGCCGCCGGAGGCCGGGTAGCGGGCCGCGAGCCGGGCGGAGGAGGTCGCGTTGCAGTAGGCCACCACGGCCGCCAGCGCGAGCCCGAGCAGCAGCCCGGACCCGGCCGCACGCGCCGCCGGGCCCAGCGCGGCGAAGATCCCCGCGCCGATCATCGCCCCGAGACCGATCACGACGGCGTCGGACAGCCCGAGGCGGCGCCGCAACTCGTCCGGGGCGCCGGTGGTGGTCGACGGCTCACTCATGGACACACTCCTCGGCGGCAGGCACGGCCTTTTTCACGGGTCCTCGCGGGCTCCCGCGGGTCCCCGCGCATTCTCGCGATTCTCACGGACCCGAAGGGACGGCCGACGGTCGCATCCTAGGGGCTCCGACACCACCACCTGGCGCGGCGGCGCACCGCTCGCATCAGCAGTACGCCGCGTACGCCCACCGCGTCACCGGAGCCTCAGTGCCCGACCCTCAGTGCCCCAGTACCTGCCCGTAGTACAGCGCCCCGCGCAGCCCGAACAGCCGTGCCGTCAACGCCTTGGAGCCCGTCCCGGCGCCGTTCGGCAGCGTCCAGACACCACCCGAGCTGAGCGTCTGCTCGTACTCCGTGTCGTCCTCGTTGAAGACGCCGACCGTGACATCGCCGTCCCCGTCGCCGTCGTAGTCACCGAGGGCCAGCGCCGAGCCGAACTCGTCGTTGACCTCCGGCGTGCCCGGAACCCCGGCGGAGTCCTGGTGCCACGCCGCGGACTTGGCGGTGCCCGAGGCGTCCAGCAGACCGGTCGGGCCCGAGGTCAGCACGGTCGCCGAACCGGCCCTGTCCACCGCCCCGACACCCTCAGCTGGCGTGCCTGCCACAAGGTCGTCCCGGCCGTCGCCGGTGAGATCGCCCGCGGCCAGCTTGATGCCGAAGTTGTCCGCTTCCTCGGCCGTGCCCGCGACGCCCGGAGTCTCCTGGCCGATGGTGTGGCTGCGGGTGCCGAAGCCCTCCGCGTCCGCGCTTCCATAGAGGACCCGCACCTTGCCGCCCTTGGCCAGTTCATCGGGGCCGCATGCCCCGGTGGGCCGGTCGGCCTCGGCGATGATCAGACAGTGCCCAAGGGCCAGGTCGTCCACGTTGTCGCCGTCGAAGTCACCCGCGGCTATGTCGTAGCCGGTGGCCGGGGACTTCCAGTACTCCCGCAGGGCCGAGCCGTTCCAGCGCCACAGGGTGGTACGCGAGTCGTCGTTGGAGTACGCGGAGACCGCCAGTTCGGTCTTGCCGTTCCCGTCGAAGTCCCCGGCCGCCAACCTGCCCGCGGTGCCGCCGAAGCCGGTGTGGAGCAGATGCGTCAGCGGCTTGTCCTCGGTGAGCGGGCCCGGCCGCAGGGTGACTTCCCCGAACTCCCCGTGGGGCAGGCCCACCGCCACGTCCATGGCGCCGTCCTGGGTGAAGTCGCCCACGGCGAGCGAACTCCCGGCGCCGCTGCCCGCCTGGCCCTGCGCGATCGTCCTGCCCCGCTCGAAGCGGCCGTCGGACGAGCCGTACAGGACGACCACCGAGCCGTGGCCCGCCGTCGAACCGCTGCCGACATCCTCGCCCGGCGCCCCGACGACGACGTCGGTCAAGCCGTCACCGTCCACATCGGCCGTCGCGACCGAACTGCCGAACTGGTCCTTTGCCTCACTGGTGCCAGGGACGCCCGGACTGTCCTGGCTGACAGAGGTGGTGAAGGTGCCGGCTCCGCTCGATCCGCCGTACAGCACGTGCAGATAGCCCGCGGACTGCTTGCCGTCGACGTCGCCCCGGTACACGCCGACCACGGCATCCGCGTACCCGTCACCGTTGAAGTCAGGGCCCTTGACGGCCGTCGGCGCCGCGCCCGCCGCAGGGGCGAGCCCGAGCCCCGCCGACGCGAGGACGGCGACGGTGCCGAGCAGGGCAGCCGGAAATCTCTTACTGCGCACAGGTATTACTCCACATCTCAAGGCGGGAAGGTCGGTTCACATGAGGGAAAGCAAGCGGATGGCTAAAGCCCCAGCACCGCGCCGTACTTGATGGTCCCGTGGGGCAGGGCGAAGCCGAACGGGGTCAGGGACTTGCCCTGCGGGTACGTCTCCTGGGTACTGCTCGGCGCGAACCAGCGGCCAGGGTACGTACACGCACGGTGGAACTCCCGTAACTGAAAAGGCGAACGCGGCGGAGACAACGACAGGGGACGCGCTTACGGGGATGTGACTCACGTGGCGCACGAACGGTTGTGTGAAGGCTGCATAAAAGTGACCGCCCGACGAACACGACGTGGTTCGGCGGAGTTCTCTCCCCAGGCCCGTGTTTCGCGTCGATGGCAGACCATGTGCTGATCTATGGGGCACTGTTACATGATCTGCGGTTATCCGTTATGACGGGTCAACTACGTTATGTAGGTACTCGCCGCACGGCACGGATGGCGAGGCTGCACAGGACAGCCTCCCGGCGTGGCGCCGCCCGACCAGCGGAGCTGTGCCGTGCGTGCGAACAGATCCATGACCGTGAAGGGGAACCACGTTATGCGTACCACCACCCACCGCCGCAGCGCCCTGCGTACCGCCGCCGTTTCGGTTCTCGCCGGTACGGCGCTCCTCGCCCCGGCCGCGGCCGCGCTGGCGAGCACGCCCACTGCGGAGCGGCCGCCGCGGTGCGCACCGCCGCCGCCAAGCCCGTGAAGATCGACATCGGTGCCGGCGTCACCATCACCGTCAAGGACGGCAAGCCGTACTACAACGGCAAGGTCCTCAAGCCGGGCCAGACGGTCAACGACGGCATCTACCTGCACCTGAGCGCCAATGGCAAGCGCCTGTACAGCAAGACGCAGGGCGGCGGCACGCCGTACGCCATCTGGGACGTCGCGACCGGCAAGAGCCTCGGTACCCAGAAGAACAGCCCCACCGCCGCGGTGAAGGCCGCGCTGACCGCCAAGCCCTCGACGGCCTCCGTGAAGGCATGGCAGGAGCTGCGCGTCAGCGGCAAGGCCACCGGCCTCACGGCGGGCACCAAGGTCGACCTGCAGCAGAAGCAGCACGGCACGTGGAAGACGCTGCCCGCCTCCACGACCGTCAACAAGTCCGGCGCCTACAGCCTGCGCGTCAAGCTCGGCCTCAAGGGCAAGAACGAACTGCGCGTGCAGAGCGGCTCCACCTTGTCGCCCGTCTTCACCGTGACGGTCCGCTGACACCGCAGCGACACACGCACGACGCACAGGCGTCCGCTACCCCCAGGGGTGGCGGACGCCTGTGCGTGGCGGGCACCTTCACTCCGGAGCGGCGGCCGCGGTCTTGAGCGTGTCGCCGGTGTACTGGAATTCCTCCATCAGCCGGGTGGCCTCCACGATGAGCACGCCGTACGGCCGGGAGGGGTCCGCCAGCGGCAGCTGATGCTGCCGCGCCGCGTCAAGGACGTCCTCGAGCGCTCGCTGGGCCGACGTGGACTGGCGGCAGACCTGTTCGGCCTGTTCCTCCAGGGAGTCCGCGTCCAGTTCGGAGAGGGTGTTGGCGATGCCTTCGAGACTGGCGGTGAAGTCGGCGTAGGCTCGCAGCACAGGCGTATAGGTGTACGTCTCCTCGCGCTCACGCCACTGATGGAGGCTGCGGGTCAGCGAGGCCAGCTGGTGGACGGCGCGTTCCATCGCGTCCAGGACTCGCCGGTAGCGGTGGAACGTCAGGTACTTGCGGTGCGCGGGCAGGAACCGGCGCGGATTGAGCGGCAGGCTGTTCTGCGCGGTGTCGAGTGCCGCCCTGGCCTGGGTGACGGAGCGGTGAGCGCGTTCGCCGGCCGCCACCCACGCCTGAGTGCGCTCCTTGCTCAGGTCCTGTTCCCGCAGTCCCTCGGTCATCTCGCGCAGCAGAGACCCGATCTCACAGGCAAGGGACCGGAGGCCCTGCTCGGCGCCGCGGTAGCGCAGCGGCGGGGCGATGCACATATTGACCAGCACTCCGAGGCCACAGCCGATCAGAACCATGACGACGATCTCTCCCAGATCGATGGCGCGCTGGTGGGGGGTGCTCCCGGTGGCGTAGGTGGAGAACGCGAAGAACGCCGCGGTGGCCACCTGCGAGCGCTGTTCCCCCAGCACCGGCCACTGCCCGATCGTCAAGGCGATGAGCGCGACCAGAGGAAAGACGAACAGGTCGGGGCCGATCAGGAAGCCGAGGACGGCCTGGACGGCCACTCCGACGGTGACGGCCCCCGTGTAGCGCGCGGCCTGCCACACACTCTGATACACGGTCACATTCATGATGAGCACGGCGGAGAACGGCGCGAACGCCGGTGACTTCGCGTGCAGCAGATCGTGGGCGATCCACCAGGCGACGGTCGCGGCCAAGGCGCTCTTGCAGATCATCAGGACGGTGTTGCGCTCATGTCCCGAGGACGCCCAGGCCCGCCTCAGCCATGCGCCCGCCCCTCGTACGGTGGTGCTCGACACGTGTTCTGTGCGCCTTTCTCGAACTGGTACCTGGGAGAGCGGTTAACCCGCGTCGAGCAGCTCACACAAAGTGCTCATGACGCGCCCATGTTCCCTGTTTCGTCCTCCGATGACGGGGAAGACGCGGGAGGCAACGCCATCGGCAACGAGGTAAGGGTGGGACGCATGATCACCGTGACGGCCACGGAACAGACCACGGCGCGGACCGAGGGGGACCTGGCGGAGCGTCCCTGTCTGGACCCGGCGTCGGTGGCGCCGCGTGACGCGCGGGTGATCTCCAAGCGCTTCTTCGAGCGCCTCGGCGAGCTGGAGGAAGGCACGCACGAGTACCAGTACGTGCGGAACTGCCTGATCGAGATCAACCTGTCCCTGGTGAAGTACGCGGCATCGCGGTTCAAGCACCGGGGTGTGCAGGAGATGGAGGACATCGTCCAGGTCGGCACGATCGGGTTGATCAAGGCGATCGACCGGTTCGAGCTGACCCGTGAGGTGGAGTTCGCCACCTTCGCCGTCCCGTACATCACCGGTGAGGTCAAGCGGTTCTTCCGCGACACGAGCTGGGCCGTTCACGTGCCGCGCCGCCTGCAGGAAGCGCGTATCGAGCTGTCCAAGGCGACCGAGGAACTGCGTACGCGGCTGGGCCGCACGCCCACCACCGCGGAGCTGGCCGAACTGATGCAGCTGGACCCGGCCGAGGTCAGCGAGGCGCAGAAGGCGTCGAACGGCTACGCGTCCGTCTCCCTGGACGCCGCCCTCAGCGGGAACGGCGACGACACCGAGTCGGCTCTGAGCGACTTCATCGGCGTCGACGAGGACCGCTTCGAGCTGGTCGACAACTTCCACGCGCTGGCCCCGCTGATCGCCGAACTCGACGACCGCGAGCGCCAGATCATCCATCTGCGTTTCGTGGAGGAGCAGACGCAGAGCCAGATCGGCGAGATCCTGGGCTGCTCGCAGATGCACGTCTCCCGCCTCATCAGCAGGATCGTCGCGAAGCTCCGTGCGGGCCTGAACGCGAGCTGACGGAAGATCTCGCGCCGGGCCGCGACGTCGAGCTGCGGCAGGCAGGCAGGGCAGGTCGGTCGGCGAGTCGAGGTTGGCACCTGCCGCCGTGTGCCATCGAGACGGCCACGTGTTCCGCAAGGCGCGGAGTACGTGGCCGTAATCAGTGGTTGATCAGTGGTGCCATCAGTGGCGCGAAGCCGGACGCAGGGCAACCGTGGCCCGGTCAGGCCGTGGCCCAGTCAGTGAGCGACGGCACGTGAAGGGGCGGTCACATCGCTTGGCGGCCGGCCGCAGCGTTGCCCGGATCATCCGCGAGGACGACCGTGGCGGTGATGCGCTTGCCGACCGGCTCGCGGCGTACCTCGAAGCTCCGGCACACCGCCATGACGATCTCCAGGCCGTGCTGGCCGATCCGGTTGGGGTCCGGTGCCAGGATCGCCGGCAGTGTCGTACTGCTGTCCCACACCGTCACCTCGACGGCCCCGTCACTGACGGTGAGCGTCAGTGCGCAGGGTCCGGGAGCGTACTTGCCGGCGTTGGTCACCAGCTCACTCACGACGAGCTGCACCATGCCCATGACCCGCGACGACACGGGCAACCCGTGCACCGCCTGCAACGAGGTCAGGAAGTCCCTGCTGAGCGCCCGGGCGGCGGCTATGTCCTCGCCGCTGCCCTCGAACGCGGCAGATACCGATGGTGCGTCCTCCAGGAGTCGCAGGTGGCCATTGTCTTGCCCAGCCAGGTTCATCTGTTCGCCTCACTGCCGAAGCGCTGTCACTTGTTGCTCCGCCTACCCCGAAAAAGGCACCGCATGTTGCCACCTGCCACGGAGCCGGTCGGCGCGTGGGGCCCGACCCAGTTTCGCCGAACCCTGGGGCGAGTGCGGCGACGACTCCGGGCGCCGGACGGTGTCGGGGAGACCCATGGAAGGCGCTCCGCCCGCAGGCGGCTCAGCTGTCGTACGGACCGGCCTGCACGTTCCCGCAAGGATGCGCGCCCGACTTGCGGCGGCGGTAGGCGGCGGCGTTGGCCCGGCTCCCGCACGCCAGCTTGTCGCACCAGCGGCGGTTGCCCGCGCGTGAGCGGTCCAGGAAGAGCCGGGTGCACTCCGCGCCGGCGCACACGTGTACGAGATGGCGATCGTCACCGCCGAACAGTTCCCCCGCCCTGGTCGCGACCGTGGCCAGCACCTCGTCGACGCCACCGCGCCGCTCGACCTCGCCCAGCGACTTGAGGGCCACGACCACCTGGGGACCACGGGCGTACTCGCGGATCAGCCGTACGTCGGCCACGGCGGCATCCGCGCCCTGCTCCTCCGCGACGCCGTCCGGTAGACGGCCTCCCGCAGCTGCCGGGCGCGGTCGAGAGCCGCGCGGGACACCCGCCCCGGATGGTCGGTCAGACCCGCCTGCGTCGCCCACGCGGCGAGATCCGCCGGCTCCGCCAGGAGGTCGATGGGGTGAGTGGTGCGCCACGTCAGGGTCGCGGCGAAATCCAGGGCCAGGTGATCGCTGACGAAGAAGAAGTCCACGACCTCAGTGTGGCGCCCGCCGACATGGAACAGCAAGATCGTGGAATCAGACCCTTGACCGATGACGCCGAGCAGGGCCTGTGGGGTCGGCTCGACGCCCCGCCGCACCCGTACCGCGGCCACCACCCGGCAGGAGGGCACATGACCGCGAATGCCGCACCCGTCACCACCACCCCCCGGCTGATCCACTACCTGGGGGTGGCCGTACCCGCCCGGCTCGTCGGCGAAGGCGCCCGGATCGGTCTCGTCCTGCTCGCCCTGGAGCGCACGCACAGCGCGGGGCTGAGCGCTGGTCGCGGCGCTGACGATCCCGCACGTCGTGGCGGCACCGGTCCTCGGCGCCGTGGCGGACCGGGTCCGTCGCCGCCGCCTCTTCCACGCCTTATGCCTGTTCGCCTACGGCCTGGGACTCGCCGTCACGGCGGTCGTGGTGGGCCGCGTGCCGGACGGATTCACCCTCGCCCTCGTCGCGGCGGCCGGATGCTGCGCACCGCTCGTCACCGGAGGCCTGACCAGCCTCCTCGGCGAGCTGGTCCCGGCCGACCGGCTCAGCAGGGCCTTCAGCATCGACTCCACCTCGTACAACCTCGCGGGCATCTGCGGCCCGGCCCTGGCCGCCGCCCTGTCCGCGGCGGCGGGCCCGGCCATCGCGCTGACCGCGCTCGGCGGCGGCCGGAGTGGTCGCGGGCCTCGTCATGCTCACGCTGCCACTGGAACCGAGGACCGAAGAGAGCGGGCGCAGCACGCGCCCGCGCCGCGCCGATCTGGCCACGGGACTGCTGGAACTGGTCAGGAACCCGCCCCTGCGCGCGGTCACCTGGTCCAGCAGCGCCGGCCAGATCGGCGTCGGCGCGCTGCCCGTACTGACCGCGCTGCTCGCCCAGCAGTACGGCGCGGGCTGGGCCGCGGGCGGCCTGATGACCGCGTTCGCCGCCGGTGCCCTGGCCGGGTCGCTGATCTACGCGGTACGCCCGTGGACCGACACGCACCCCGAGCGTGTGGTGCTGGGCTGCTTGGCGGCGACCGGCCTGCCTCTCGCCCTGGCCGCCGCGCAACCGGCACTCGGCGTGACGACCGTGCTGTCGTACTGGCCGGGGCCTGCACCGGCCCCCTCTTCAGCGCGCTGCTCGCCGCCCGGGAGCGGTACGCGCCGACCGAGGTCCGTACCCAGATCTTCACCCTGGGTGCCGGGCTGAAGAGCACCGCCGCCGCCGGGGGCGCGGCCGCCGCGGGAGCCGTCATCGGCGCCGGCAGCGGCGCCCTCCTGCTGGCCATCGCCGCGTGCCAGCTCCTCGCGTCGCTGCTCGGCGCGGCCCTGCTCACCGGCCGCCATGCCGTCGGCGCGGAGCGAGCCGACCGGGCGGGGGAGGCCGCCGTCCCGGACGCGGCTCCTCGGACGGGCCATACGTGAAGCCCTGGCCCTGGCCCTGGGACAGCAACGACCGTCCCCGAATACGTCGGCAGCGGCGAGCTGGACGGTTCCACGGAAGCCGTCGCACTCGCACCCGCACCCCGTACGACGCCGCCGCCGAGGTCCACGTCCTCATCTCTCTCAGTCGGCGCGCTCGCCCTCGACGGATTCCTCCGGTCACCGCGAAGGCCATTCCCGGCGCCCCGGCACAGTGGGGTGGACGCGGCCCGCGCAACCGTCAGGACAACGTCAGCCCGAACCCTGGGGATCGCCCGTCTGTCGCAGGACGGACACCGATCTCGTCATCACCCGCAGCGCCAGAACGCCCTGCTGGCCTCGCTGCTCGCTGTGGTGCCGGTCATCGGAACCCCGGGCACAGCCACGCCTGTCACCCGCCGCTGAAATGACACGCGGCCGTACGGCCCCCAGGACGCGCACCCGGCCACTCAATCGGCAGCCAAGCCGAAGGCACCCCCTCTCCCTCCCCCCCCCGCACCCATGGAGCGCACATGCCCGGCGCCACGACCACCCCCTCACGGCCGCAGCGGCGCTCTTCGACCTCGATGGCACTCTCATCGACTCGGAGCCCCGCAGCCAGGAACTGTGGCGAAGGCTCTTCGCCACTCACGGCATCGCCACCACGCCCGCGCTGCTCGCCTCGTTCGGCGGGCGCCGCAGCGCGGATGTCATCGCCGAAACACCTCCACCGTTTCGGCCCCGGCCTCACCCCGGACGCCCTCCGCCGCGACCTGCGTCGGCTCGACGAGGAGACCGGCCTGCCCGAGGCACGGCTGATGCGCGGCGCCCGCACCCTGCTCAACCGACTCAGGGACGCCGGCATCCCCACCGCCCTGGTCACCTCGGGCAGCCTGCGATACGCGACCCACCACCTGACGCGGCTGGGGGTCGCCGACCATTTCAGGACTCTCGTCACTGCGGACGACGTCACCCACGGCAAGCCCGACCCCGAGGGGTACCTCCTCGCCTGCCGACGCCTCGGTGTCGACCCGCGCCAGGCCCTGGTCTTCGAGGACTCGGCGGCAGGCATCCCAGGCAGCCAGGGCGAGCGGAGCGGCCTGCATCGCGGTCGGCGCCCCGTCACCGGCGTCGACGGCGGAGACGTTGGCCGTGGTGCACGACCTGGCCGACACCCCGGAGATCCGGCCGGCGGCTGGAGTGGCGTACGAAGGCCAGGCGGAAGCCGGCCCGGAGCCCGACTGATCGAGCGCGTGTCCGACACAGCCGACAGCCCCTGCCTCAAGCCACAAGCCGCAAGCCGCAAGCCGCAAGCCGCAAACCACAAGCCGCCGGGATCACGCACTCAGGTGATGACGGGACGCGTCCGGTGACAGACGGGGAAGTGGAATCTCAGCCGGCCTCCTCCCAGGTTTGGCTGGGAGGAGAGGGCGTGCCCGATTTCGAGGTGGACCAGGTGGTTCAGCGGGCCCTGGACCGGCTGACCCTGCTGGCGGAAACCACCACCGCCATGACCAGCACGCTGGACCCCTATGCCGCCGTACGACGGGTATGCCGCATCCTGGTGCCGCAACTGGCCGACTGGTGCGCGGTCGACCTGCTCGAGGATGACGGCCGCCCGCGCCGGGTCAGTGTCGTCCACCGCGACCCGGGAACGCTGCCGATCGGCGGCCTCACCGGGCTGCTTCCCGAGGTCCCGGAAACCCCGGTCGGACCGCTGTCCCGAGCGCTCCTGGGCGCGGGCCCCCTGCTGCTCACCGCGGCCGACATTTCCGGCCCGGACGAGGCCGCCGATCCCCTGCACGCCCGCCAGCTGCAAATGTTCGAGCAGCTCGGAACCCACACCGCCGTGGTCGCCCCGATCCGAGCCCGCCGACAGGTACTGGGGGCCCTGACCATCGGCCGCTCCGCCGACCGCGCCTCCCTCACCT
>RBWT01000191.1 GCA_004010275.1 Streptomyces huasconensis | reverse complement strand
GTGGGTGGGCAAGCGACCGCCGCGGAGCGGCGGGGCAGGGGATGGCCCCCGGGTCACCAAAGAGCCGAGCCCCCCGGAGGGAAGGGGCAGCCCGCCGACGGGGGACGACCGGCGGGCTGCCGTTGTACCGGCGATGGTTCAGTTGCCGCTCGTGCCGGCGGCAGCGCCCCCGGCCGAGGGCCACACGCCCAGTGGACCAGCGGACCGCGATGGTTCCGTTGCCGCTGTGCCGTGCGGCGACCCCCGGCCGGGGCCCCACGCCAAGTGGACTCGTGGACCGCGATGGTTCAGTTGCCGCGGTGCCGTGCGGCGCCCCCCGGCCGAGGCGCCACGCCCAGTGGACCAGTGGACCGCGATGGTTCCGTGTCCGCTGTGCCGTGCGGCGACCCCCGGCCGAGGCGCCACGCCCAGTGGACTAGTGGACCGCGTGTTCCGCCGCGGGGAACGCCCCGCCCACCACATCGTCGGCGAACGCCTTCGCCGCGTCGGTCATGACGCCCCGCAGATCCGCGTACTGCTTGACGAAACGCGGCATCTTCCCGCCGGTGAGGCCCAGCATGTCCGTCCAGACCAGCACCTGCGCGTCGCACTCGGCGCCCGCCCCGATCCCGACGGTCGGGATGTGCAGGGAGCGGGTGACCTCGGCGGCCAGTTCCGCGGGGACCAGTTCGAGGACGACCGCGAACGCGCCGGCGTCCTGCGCGGCCTTGGCGTCGTGGAGCAGCCGGTGGGCCGCTTCCTCGCCGCGGCCCTGTACGCGGTAGCCCATCGTGTTCACGGACTGCGGGGTCAGCCCGAGGTGGGACATGACGGGGATGCCGGACTGGACGAGGAGTTCGGTCTGGGCCAGCGACCGCTCGCCGCCCTCCAGCTTCACCGCGCCGACGCCCGCCTCCTTCACCAGGCGGGTCGCCGAGCGCAGGGCCTGGACGGGGCCTTCCTGGTAGGAGCCGAAGGGCAGGTCGCCGACGATCAGGGCGCGGGAGGTGCCCCGTACGACCGCGGCGGACAGCATGGTCATCTCGTCGAGGGTGACGGGCACGGTGGTCTCGTACCCGAGGTGGCAGTTGCCCGCCGAGTCGCCGACGAGCATGACGGGGATGCCCGCCTCGTCGAAGACGGACGCGGTCATCGCGTCGTAGGCGGTGAGCATGGGCCACTTCTCGCCGCGTTCCTTGGCGGCGGTGATGTCGCGCACGGTGATGCGCCGGGTGCCCTTGCCGCCGTACAGCGCCTTGCTGCTGTCGGGGCTTCGCGGGGCGTCGGTGCTCTTCTGGGCAGCCGAGAGCTGCGTCATCGCAACGGCTCCTTCTGTCATCTCGAGGCGCCCTGACGGCGTCCCCGGACCACCCCCCATGGTGGCACCAGGTGGTACCCGGCGGCTAGTGGGCCCCCACGGCGACAGGCGTCCGCGGGTAAAGTCTTTCCAATACGATACGGTCCCGTATCGTATTGACGTTACGGTGGATCACATGTCGACCCCCACCCCCACCACACCACCCCGCGTACCGGAGGCCGTGCACCGGCGCCGCTGGGCGATCCTCGGCGTGCTGATGCTCAGCCTGCTGATCGTCGTCCTCGACAACTCGATCCTGAACGTCGCGATCAAGACGATCTCCACCCCCGAACCCACCGGCCTCGGCGCCACCCAGGGCGAGCTGGAGTGGGCGATCAACTCCTACACGCTCGTCTTCGCGGGCCTGCTCTTCACCGCGGGACTGCTCGGCGACCGGCTGGGCCGCAAGAAGGTCCTGCTCGCGGGGCTCGTCGTCTTCGGCATCGGATCGGCGCTCGCCGCGCACTCCGGTTCGCCCGTCCACCTCATCGCGTTCCGCGCGCTGATGGGCCTCGGCGCGGCCTTCGTGATGCCGGCCACGCTCGCCGTCCTGATGAACGTCTTCGAGCGCGACGAGCAGCCCAAGGCCATCGGCATCTGGGCGGGCGGCGTCGGCCTCGCCATCGCCATCGGCCCGATCACCGGCGGCGTCCTGCTCGACCACTTCTGGTGGGGCTCGGTCTTCCTCATCAACGTACCGATCGTGATCATCGCGGTCGCCCTGATGGTCTGGCTGGTGCCCGACTCGCGCGATCCGAGGCCCGGCCGCATCGACCTCGTCGGCGTCGTCCTCTCCGTCGTCGGCCTCGTCCTGCTCGTCTACGGCATCATCAAGGGCGGCCAGCTCGCCGACTTCACCGACCCGGCCGTGCTCGGCACCTCCCTCGCGGGCCTCGCCGTCCTCGTCGCCTTCGTGCTGTACGAGAAGCGCTGCGACCATCCGTCGGTCGACGTCTCGTACTTCAAGAACCGCGTCTTCTCGGCGGCGATCAGCGCCATAGCGCTCGTCTTCTTCGCGCTGATGGGCGTCACCTTCTTCTCGGTCTTCTACACCCAGAGCGTGCGCGGCTACTCGCCGCTGCAGACCGGCCTGCTGATGCTGCCGCTCGCCGTGGCCCAGCTCATCTTCGCGCCGCGCGCCCGCCTGGTCGTGGACCGGTTCGGCGTACGGGCCGTGTGCACCGGCGGCCTGCTCCTGGTGATGGCGACCCTCGCCTCCTTCACGACCCTCGACGCCGATACGCCGATCTGGGTCCTGGAGGTCATCTTCTTCCTGATGGGCACCGGCATGGCCCACATCATGACGCCCACCAGCGTGGTGATCATGCAGGCGCTGCCGCGCGAGAAGGCCGGTTCCGCCTCCGCGCTCAGCAACACCTTCCGGCAGGTCGGCGGCGCGCTCGGCATCGCGGTCCTCGGCTCGGTGCTGTCCACCGCGTACCGCAACGGCGTCGAGGACAAGCTGACGCTGCTGCCCGCCGGCGCCCGGCACACCGCGGGCGAGTCCATCGAGGCGACGCTCGGCGTCGCGGTAAGCTCGGTCCCCGGGGCGAGCCCCTGGTGACCGCCGCCAACGACTCGTTCCTGCACGCCATGCACGTCACGGCGCTGTGGGGAGCGGGCGTCGCCGCGATCGGCACGGTGGTCGTCTTCCTGTTCCTGCCGGGACGTACGCCGCCGGAGCCCGGCCCCCGGGAGCGGGAGAGCGAGCCGGCGAACGCCGTCGGCCGCTGAGGGAGAATCGCCGGGGCAGCCGGCGCGCAGAGAGACGGAGACGACGTGGTCGACATCGCCAAGGGGGGCGAGCACGCCAGGGCCTCCCGGGGGCGTCCCCGGAGCGAGGCCGTGGAGCAGGCCATCATCGAGGGGGTGGTGCGGCTCCTGGAGGAGGGCGTGCCGCTCACCGAACTGTCCATCGAGCGCATCGCCCGGACCGCGGGCGTCGGCAAGGCCACCATCTACCGCCGCTGGGACGGCAAGGAGGCCCTCTTCGTCGACGTGCTGCGCGTCTTCGAGGAGCCGGACCCCGAGCTGCCCGGCACCTCGATGCGCGACGACCTCGTCTGCCTCCTGGAGGGGCTGCGCAGGCGCGGCCTGAACATGCGTTCCTCGGCCCTGCTGCACAACGTCTTCGCGCAGATGAAGGCCCTGCCCAAGCTCTGGTCAGCGTACCACGCCACTGTCGTCGAGCCCCGCCGCCGCGTCACCTGCGAAGTGCTGCGGCGGGGCGTCGCGGAGGGCGAGCTGCGCGGGGACGTGGACATCGAGATGGCCAACGACCTCCTGGTCGGGCCGATGCTGGTGCGCACTGTCATGCGGCCCGACGCGCCCCTCGAGGACGAACTCGCCGCCCGGATCGTCGACACCGTCCTGGAAGGCCTGCGGCCTCCGTCCTGACGGCTCGGCGCGGCGCCCGGGAGCTGGGCGGGCGCGGCGTCCGGGAGGCAGGCGGGCGCGGCGCACGGGAGATATGCGGGTTTCGTCACAGCGTCCGCTCCCGCGCGCTGTTCAGGAACCTGCCGAGCCGTCCCGATCGTCATGGTGCCTGTACGGCCGTCGTGGACGGCAGGGACGACACCGTTCATCCCCTAGGGTTTCAGGGGCGGACCGAGACGGTGTGTACGGCAGTCAGTGAGGCGACGAAGGCATGGCGCAGGCGTATATGACGGAGACGGGCAGCGACGGCTCGGAGCCCGAGCGTCCGGGGTCCCGGTTCCGGCGCCTGCTCGACGGCTGGCGCGGCGACCCGGGCATCTGGAAGCGCGGTCTCGTCACGGCGGGGGCCGCGGTCCTCATCGCGCTGGTGATGCTCTTCCACGCGCAGATCCCCAACAACGTCGGCAACCTCGGCAGTCTCACCGAGACCTTCCTGCCGTGGCTCGGCGTCTTCATCCCGGTGCTGCTCGTCGTCGCGGTGGTCCGCAAGTCCGCCACCGCGCTGATCGCCCTGCTGCTGCCGGTGATCATCTGGCTGAACTCGTTCGGCGGCCTCATCAGCGACAAGTCGGGCGCGGGCGGCGACCTCACGGTGGCCACGCACAACGTCAACGCGGACAACGCCGATCCGACCGGCACCGCCCAGGACGTCGCCGCGTCCGGCGCCGACGTGATCGCCCTGGAGGAACTCACCGCCGACGCCGTCCACACGTACGAGAAGGCGCTGTCGCAGCAGTACAAGTACCACGCGGTGGAGGGCACGGTGGGGCTGTGGAGCAAGTACCCGCTCTCCGGCACGAAGCCCGTGGACATCAAGCTGGGCTGGGTCCGCGCGATGCGTACGACGGTCGAGACCCCCAAGGGCGGCGTCGCCGTCTACGTCGCGCACCTGCCGTCGGTGCGGGTCAAGCTCGACGCGGGCTTCACCGCCAACCAGCGCGACGACAGCGCCGACGCGCTCGGTGAGGCCATCGCCGACGAGGGGCTCGGCAAGGTCATCCTGCTCGGCGACCTCAACGGCACCATGAACGACCGCGCGCTGAACGCCGTCACCTCCCAGATGCGGTCCACCCAGGGCGCGGCGGGCGACGGCTTCGGCTTCACCTGGCCCGCGTCGTTCCCGATGGCGCGCATCGACCAGATCATGGTGAAGGGCGTCGAGCCGGTCTCCTCCTGGACGCTCCCGGAGACGAGCAGCGACCACCTGCCGATCGCGGCGCGGGTGGACCTGTCGTCGTAACGTCCCCGTCGCCCGGTTTTGATCTCTCGGACGTGACCTGACGGAATACTGGGTACCCGCGACTTTGTTCCGTACGTAAACTTACGGATTTCCCGCGCTCTCCCCCTCGCTGCCCCCAGCTTCCGTGGAAGGTACTTCTTCATGCCCCTGGCCCTGCTCGCCCTCGCCGTGGGCGCCTTCGGCATCGGCACGACCGAGTTCGTGATGATGGGCCTGCTGCCCAACGTCGCGGACGACCTGCACATATCCATCCCGACCGCCGGACACCTCGTCTCCGCGTACGCGCTCGGCGTCGTCATCGGCGCCCCGCTGCTCGCCGCCATCACCGCGAAGCTGCCGCGCCGCCGGGTCCTCATCGGCCTGATGGTGCTGTTCGTCGTCGGCAACGCCCTGTCCGCCGTCGCCCCCGACAACACGTCGCTGCTGGCCGCGCGCTTCCTGAGCGGACTGCCGCACGGCGCCTTCTTCGGCATCGGCGCGGTCGTCGCCACCGGGCTCGTCGCCCCCGAGCGCAAGGCCCGCTCGGTCTCGCTCATGTTCCTCGGCCTGACCGTCGCCAACATCGTCGGCGTGCCGGTCGCCACCGCCATGGGGCAGCAGCTCGGCTGGCGCGCCACGTTCCTCGCGGTCAGCGCGATCGGCCTCGTCGCCATCGCCGCCCTCGCGCTCCTGGTCCCGGCCGACCACGGCCACGGCGACGCGGTGGGCCTGCGCGGCGAGCTGCGGGCGCTGCGCAGCGTGCCGGTGTGGCTGGCGCTCGGTACGACCGTCGCGGGCTTCGGCGCGCTCTTCTCGGCGTACAGCTACATCACGCCGATGCTGACGGACGCGGCGGGCTACGCCGAGTCCAGCGTCACCGTCCTGCTCGCGCTGTTCGGCGTGGGCGCCACCGCGGGCAACCTCCTCGGCGGCCGCCTCGCGGACCACTCCCTGCGCGGAACCCTCTTCGGCGGCCTCACCGCGCTGGCCGTGGTCCTCGCCCTCTTCCCGCTGGTCATGGGCAGCGCGTGGAGCGCGGCGCTCGCGGTGATGCTGCTCGGCATGGCGGCGTTCACCACGGGCTCGCCGCTCCAGCTGATGGTCATGGAGAAGGCCTCGGCGGCCCCGTCCCTGGCCTCCTCCGCCAACCAGGCGGCCTTCAACCTCGCCAACGCCGGCGGCGCCTGGATCGGCGGCCTCGCCCTCGCGGCAGGCTTCGGCGTGACATCACCGGCCCTGACAGCGAGATCCTCGCCGCCCTCGGCCTCGCGGTCGCGGGAGCGGCCTACGCGGTGGACCGCCGGGCGACGCCGGTCTCGTCGCCGGCGCGCTTGGTGGCCTCGGGGCCGACGCACCCCCGGGAGCCGTCCCACCGCTGACGGTTCCCGGGGGCGGGCAGCGCGTCGGGGCCGCCGGTCTCAGCCGGAGGCGGTCTCGCGCCAGTGGCTGGTGATGGGGAGGCGGCGGTCCTTGCCGAAGCCCTTTGCGGAGATCTTCGTGCCCGGTGGGTACTGGCGGCGCTTGTACTCCGCCGTGTCCACCATCCGCAGCGTCTTCGTGACCAGCTCGCGGTCGAAGCCCGCGGCCACGATCGCGTCGGCGCCCTGGTCCCGGTCGACGTACAGCTCGAGGATGCCGTCGAGGACCGGGTAGTCGGGCAGCGAGTCCGTGTCGACCTGGTCGGGGCGCAGCTCCGCGCTCGGCGGCTTGCTGATGGAGTTCTCCGGGATCGGCGGCGTCTGCCCGCGCTCCTGCGCCGCGCGGTTGCGCCACCGCGCGAGGCGGAAGATCGCCGTCTTGTAGACGTCCTTGATGGGGCCGTACGCGCCCACGGAGTCGCCGTACAGCGTGGAGTAGCCCACCGCCAGCTCCGACTTGTTGCCGGGCGCGAGCACGATGTGCCCCTCCTGGTTGGAGATCGCCATCAGCATCGTGCCGCGCAGGCGCGACTGGAGGTTCTCCTCGGCGAGCCCGGTGAGCCCGAGCGAGCCCATGTACGCGTCGAACATCGGGGCGATCGGCACCGTGCGGAAGTTGAGCCCCGTGCGGCGCGCCAGCTCCTCCGCGTCGCCGATGGAGTGCTCGGACGAGTAACGGGACGGCATGGCCACCCCGTAGACGTTCCGCGCGCCCAGCGCGTCGCAGGCGATGGCGGCGGTGAGCGCCGAGTCGATGCCGCCGGAGAGCCCGATCAGGACGCTGCTGAAGCCGTTCTTCGCGGCGTACGCGCGCAGGCCCACGACCAGCGCCGAGTACACCTCCTCGTCGTCGTCGAGCCGCTCGGCGTACCCGCCGGTCAGCTCCGCCTCGTACGCGGGCAGGGGCTCCCCGGAGACCGTGACGTGCTCGATGCGCAGGCCGTCGTCGACGACACCGGACGGCGGCACGGGCGCGGCGGCGGGCAGGTCGAGGTCCAGGACCACGCAGCCCTCCGCGAACTGCCGGGGCGCGCGCGATGACTTCGCCGTCCTTGTCGACGACGATCGAGTCGCCGTCGAAGACCAGCTCGTCCTGGCCGCCGATCATCGCGAGGTACGCGGTGGTGCAGCCCGCCTCCTGCGCCCGCTTGCGGACCAGTTCGAGCCGCTGGTCGTCCTTGTTCTGCTCGTACGGCGAGGCGTTGATGGAGAGCAGCAGGCCCGCCCCGGCGCTGCGGGTGGCCGGCACGCGGCCGCCGTCCTGCCACAGGTCCTCGCAGATGGCGAGGGCGACGTCGACGCCGTGCACCCGGACGACCGGCAGGGTCTCGCCCGGCACGAAGTAGCGGAACTCGTCGAACACGCCGTAGTTCGGCAGGTGGTGCTTGGAGAACGTCAGCACGGCCTCGCCCCGGTGCAGCACGGCGGCGGCGTTGCGCGGCGCGCCCGCGGGCTGGCCGTAGCGCGGCTTGGCCTCCTCGGTGCGGTCCAGGTAGCCGACGACGACGGGCAGCTCGCCGAAGCCCTCGTCGTGCAGCCGGGCGGCGAGCGCGTGCAGCGCGTCCCGCGAGGCCTGGACGAAGGACGACCGCAGGGCGAGGTCCTCCACGGGGTACCCGGTCAGCGCCATCTCGGGGAACGCGACGAGATGCGCCCCCTGCTCGGCGGAGTGCCGGGTCCAGCGGACGATCGCCTCGGCGTTCCCGGCGAGATCGCCGACGGTGGAGTCGATCTGGTTCAGGGCGAGACGTAGTTGAGGCACGGGCCCAGTGTAATCGTCAGAGCGACGCGATGCCCTGCCGGGCGGCCTCGCGTGACACGAGCGCACCTAACGCCGCCGCAGGTCAGCCGGAGCCTCCTGCCCAGGTGGCGCTGTCGTAACGGAGGAAGCCGGGCTCGACCTGCACCTCCAGCGTCCGCGCGGCGTCGGCGGGCAGGCTCACGGCGTACGTGGCGACGGCCTCCTTGCCGGGCAGCAGCTTGCCGGCCAGCTCCCTCGGCAGGTCGCGGTCGAAGATCTTCTGCGCCTCGGCGCCGTCCGCGTCCTTGAAGGTGACGGTGGTCAGATCCAGATTGACCGCTCTGTCGGTGCCGTTGACGACGGTGATCTTCACCGTCCGGGCCTTGTTGCCCTCGCTGTGGCCAAGGGCGTACATGCTGGGCCGGTAGGAGACGGGTTGCGCCACCGTCACCTTCACGCCGTCGTCATACGAGAAGGTCTCCCCGAACCGGAGTGTGTCGGGGTCGCCCGAATCGCCGGCGTCCTGCTCGGCCCGCTGGTCGCCGGGGTCGGTCCCGGGACGGGTGGGGGCGGTCGAGGACGTGTCCTTCTTGCCGCCCGTGCCGTCCAGATCGTCCACCGCGTCATCGATGATCGAGACGCTGATGACGAGGCCGATGACCGCGAGGATCGCGGCGACCGCCCCGAGGGAGGTGCCCCAGATCGCCGTCCCTTTGTTGGTGGCCTGGCCGCTGCGGGCCCGCCCGATGCCGATGGAGCCGAAGACCAGCGCCAGCACGGCGAGGATGCCCGCGGCCCAGAACAGGATCGGGACCAGCCCGCAGAGCACGCCGATGATGCCGAGAACCAGGGCCGCGGTGCCGAGGCCGTTGCGCACGACGGTTGGGACTGCGGCTGCTGGGGTAGGGGCTGTGGGCCCCAGGGGGTGGGCCCCGATTGGGGTGGGCCGCCAGAGGTGCTCATGGGTGGCCCCCTTCGGACGGGGAGGCCTGGCTGATGCCTTGGGGCAATTGTCCCGCTTCTCGCGGAAAGCGCCACATGCTCGGTGGGTCGTGCCCGGCGGCGGGGCTCCCGGGCAGAAGGTCCGGGAGCCCCGCCTCATCCGTGGTCTTCCCCGGCGGCGGGGCCGGCGGCTGCCGTCAGGGTCGGTAGCCCAGTACCGTCATCATCCCCGCCTCCGCGTGGTACACGTTGTGGCAGTGGATCATCCACAGGCCCGGGTTGTCCGCGTCGAAGTCCACCGCCAGCGTGCCGTTCGGGACGATGATCGCGGTGTCCTTGCGGGGGCCGTGCGCCGCGTTCGCCAGGGCGAAGGTGTGGCCGTGGAGATGGACCGGGTGCCACATCGAGGTGGAGTTGGTGAAGACCAGACGGACCCGCTCGCCCGCGCGCAGCGGATGGCGCCGGTCGGGGGAGTAGGGCTTCTTGTCGAACGCCCAGTCGTACTTCGCCATGCCGCCCGTCAGGCGGAGCCGGATCGTGCGGTCCGGCTTGCGGGGCGGCAGGGCGACGGACTCGGCCGCCCGCAGCTTGTCCGCCGTCAGGAGGCGGCCCCTCAGCTCCTTGGGCCGGGCCGACGCGGACGGCGCCGCCCCGCCGCCCGTGCGCAGCACGCGAGCGCCGCCGCTTTCTTGCCCTCGGCCACCGCGGTCAGCGGGAAGGCGCCGTCCTCGGCGGTGACCAGGACGTCGTACCGCTCGCCCATGCCGAGCAGCAGCGCGTCCGTCTTCGCGTGCTCCACGGGGAAGCCGTCGGTGTGCGTCACCGTCATCTCGTGGCCGCCGAGCGCCACCCGGAAGGCCGTGTCACCGCCGGCGTTGATGATCCGCAGGCGGATGCGGTCGCCGGGGCGGGCGCGGAATTCGGAGGGGGCCTTCGGCGCACGGCCGTTGATCAGGTAGTGCGGATAGGCGACGTCGCCCGCGTCACCCCCGAGGAGGTCGCTCTTGGCACCCATCATCATCCGCGAGGGCCCGGAGGACCGCTTCGACTTCGACTTCGGCTTCGGGGACGGCTCGGTCCGCGCCGCCGCGTGCGACATGCCGTGGCCGCCGTGGTCCATGCCGCCCTCCCCGGCGCCGCCCCCGCTCGATCCCCCGTCGTGGTCGGCCATGCCCCTGCTCAGCTCCGCGAGCACGCCGTCCGGGGTCGAGCCGTCCACTCCGTCGACCCAGTCGTCCAGGACGACCACCCACTCCTTGTCGTACGTCAGCGGCTCCTTCGGGTCCTCGACGATCAAGGGGGCGTACAGCCCGCGGTCCTGCTGGGTGCCGGAATGCGGATGGAACCAGTACGTCCCCGGGTCCGGCACCGTGAAGCGGTAGGTGAAGTCCGCGCCGGGCCTGATGGCCCGCTGGGTGAGGCCGGGGACGCCGTCCATGTCGTTGCGCAGGGCGATGCCGTGCCAGTGCAGGGAGGTGGGCTCCGGGAGGTGGTTGGCGAGGGTCAGGGCGAGGGTGTCGCCCGCGGTGAGGCGGACCTCCTTGCCGGGCAGCGCGTCTCCGTACGCCCATGTGCGGACCTCGGGGCCGCCGAGGTCGGCGCCGGTCTCCATGGCCATCAGCTTCACTTCACGGACCCGGCCGCCCCGGCCCCGCTTCTTCTCGGCCGCGGCCACCTCGGGGCCCGCCGGGTCCACATACTCCCCTTTGGGACCGGACGTGCCGGACCCGCCGCTCCCGGCGTGGCCGCCGCCGTGCCCACCGCCCGCGTCGGAGCCGGAGCAGGCCGTCAGGATTCCCGTACCGGCCACGGCGGCGGCGGCCGTGGCGCCGAGCAGGGCCCGGCGGGAGGCGGTGCGCCGCGGCTCGGCGTACCGGAGGTGGTCGAAGCGCTCTTCGTGGTTGTCGTGCATCGTCGGGTGACACCTCGTCATGGTGGTGCGTGCGAATGGGCGCATCCGCTGCTTCAGGTACACCGCCCGGCACCCATGGGTTCCCACCGGAACCCCACGAGTTCTCCGGGCAGCGCGAAGCAGCCGGTGCGCGGCCTAAATGCGCAGTACCGACAGACGGGAGAGCAGGACACGGGGCGGCGGCGCCTCGGGCCGCGCGCGCTCGGGCGGCCGGTCGCGGGGGCGCGGGCGAGCGTCCCGCCCGGCCGCACCAGTCCCGCCCGTACCAGCAGGACGAGCGCGAAGCCCCCAGCAGCACCGCCAGGCAGACGGAGAGCGGCTCCATGCCCATGCCCGTGCCCGTCGCCCCGTCGGGAGAGGGCGGTTCCGGCCGCGCTTCCTGGACCGCGTCCCCGGTCGCCCCGACGTGATGCGAGGCGGCCGCGGCGATCGCATGGCCGTCCCCATG
Organism: Streptomyces huasconensis; assembly: GCA_004010275.1. Classification (GTDB taxonomy): domain Bacteria; phylum Actinomycetota; class Actinomycetes; order Streptomycetales; family Streptomycetaceae; genus Streptomyces; species Streptomyces huasconensis. The sequence goes on along the minus strand of RBWT01000191.1, from coordinate 2,991 downwards.
ACCCCCGCCCAAGGAGTGCTCACCCGAGGCATGACCCCCGGCCCCGGAGGCGTAGCCCCCCGAAGCATGGCCCCCCGAAGAGTGACCCCCCGAGGGATGCCCCAACGTATGCATGGCGAAGATCCCGAGGAGCAGCGCGGCGAGCAGCAGCCACTGCCCGTGCCCCGTGCGGTTCCCCGTCCTCACCATGGAGGGAACCCTACCCCCACCGGGTATGGGGCGACATGCGGGCTCCCGCCCCTGCGCCGATCATGAACGCATGACGACTACGGACGACGAACCGGGGCGGACCGGCGCCGACACCCTCCCGGAGCCGGACCCCGCGATCCCCCGGCAGTTCATCTCCTGGGTGACGCTCGCCTTCATGACCACCGCGTCCGTGGCCAGCCTCCGCCCGTCCCCCTCGATGGCCCTCTACGGACTCGCGGCGGTCTTCCTCTACCTGCTGCCCGCCGTGGTCTTCCTGCTCCCCACCGCCCTCGTCGGCGCCGAACTCGCCTCCGGATGGTCGGGCGGCATCTACCGGTGGGTGAGCGAGGCGCTCGGCAAGCCCCTCGGGTTCGTCGCCGTCTGGTGCCAGTTCGCCATGACCATCGCGTACTACCCGAGCCTGCTCGCCTACGTCGCCTCGACGTTCGCCTACGTCATCGACCCCGGCCTCGCCGAGAACGGCCTCTACGTGGCGATCGTCATCGTCGTCATCTACTGGACGGGCGTGTGGATCACCTGCCGGGGCACCAAGACCGTCGCCGGCCTCTCCTCCCTCGGGCTGATCATCGGCACCCTCGTCCCCGGTGTCGTCCTCGTCGCCCTCGGCTTCGTCTTCCTGGGGCAGGGCAACCCGTCCGCCGCGCCGATGAGCGCCGACCACTGGCTGCCGCCCTGGACCGGACTCGCCAGCCTCGTCCTCATCGTCAACAACTTCCTCTCCTACGCGGGCATGGAGATGAACGGCGTCCACGTGTCGTCGCTGCGCCACCCCCGGGCCGAGTACCCGCGCTCGATCTTCCTGGCCACCGGTCTCGTCCTGCTGATCTTCGTCCTCCCGGCCCTGGCCATCAGCTGGGTCATGCCGTCCGGGGACCTCAGCCTCACGGCCGGACTGATGCAGGCCTTCCAGGCGTTCTTCGACCACTTCCACATCGGCTGGATGACGAAGGTCGTCGGCGTCATGCTCGTCATGGCGGCGCTCGGCGGCATGCTCACCTGGCTCGCGGGACCCGCCAAGGGGCTCGTCGCGCTGTCCCGGCAGGAGGGCTATCTGCCGCCCGTCCTCCAGAAGTTCAACAAGGCGGGCGTCCCCCGGAACATCATGGTCGCCCAAGGCGTCGTCACCACCCTGATCGGCGTCATGTACGCCTTCAGCGACGACGTGTCGAGCGCCTACTGGATGTTCTCCGTCGTCACCGTGCAGATCTACCTCATCGCCTACCTGCTGATGTTCGTGGCCGTCGTACGGCTCCGTACGTCGCAGCCGCACGTGCCGCGCGGCTTCGTGGTCCCTGCCGTGACGCTCGTCGCGGGCGTCGGCTTCGTCGCGTCGGTCCTCGCGCTCGCCATCGGGTTCGTGCCGCCGGACCAGTTCGGCGAGGGGCCGCTGTGGCGCTATCTGCTGATCGTCGGGGGCGGGCTGCTCGCCCTCGGTGTGCTGGCACCCGCGGCCTTCCTCACGTTCCGCAAACCGGGGTGGGTCCACCCGGAACACCGGCCGTCCCACCCGGCGGCCTAGCATGAGCCCCCCGAGCTTCCCCTCCACGACGGCGGCCGACCCCATGCCCTCACAGCCGACGCGGCAGCGGACCGGCGGCCATCGGCGGCCCCGCCTCGCCCTCGCGGGCCTCCTCCTGCTCGGCGCGCTCCTGTACACCACCTGGGCGTTCGAGGTGTTCCTGCCGACCGGCCTGTCGCCCTTCCAGACGTACGTCAGTGAACTCGCCGCCGAGGACCAGCCGTACGGCACGTTCTTCCGCACCGCCGACCTGCTGGCGGGGCTCTGCGTCCTCGCGGCCGCGGTCGGCGCCCTGGTGTGGCTGCCGCGCGGCGGGTGGGCCACGGCGGGCTGGCTCGGGCTCGCGCTGTACGGGGCCGCCACCGCGGTCGACTCCCGGCTGCCGCTGAGCTGCGCGCCGACCGCGGACGCCGCCTGTGCCGCGCGGGAGGCGGCGGGCGCCGTCCCCTGGACACACTCCGCGCATGCCGTCAGCAGCGCCCTCGCGAGTGGGCGGGGCGCTGGCTCGCTGGTGCTGCTCACCGTCGCGGCACGGCGCGGTGCGGGGGAGTGGCCCGCCCTGGCCCGCACAGGCCCGGCCCTCGTCGGCCTCGAACTGGCCGCCACCGCCTGGACCCTGGCCTCGTCGCCGCGATCGAGGCCCGGGCGCGGGACGTGGGGGGCTCGGGGGCCGGGCAGCGGCTCCAGGTGCTGTTCATCGCGGTATGGACGGTGGTCCTCGCGTGGTCCCTGGCCGCCGCCGCGCCCGCGTCCCCGTCCTCGCCCTCGACCGAGCGGCGCGGATGACGTCCGTACGCGTCGGTGGAGTGCCGCACCACGTCCAGGTGACGGGGAGCGGGCCGGTGTGTGTGCTGAGCGCCGGGCTCGGGCTCGGCTGGTTCGACTGGGACCCCGCTGCCGCTGCTCGCGCCGGCACCGGACCGTCGTCCGCTTCGACCGCCCCGGGCTCGGGGCGAGCGCCACGCGCGCGTGGCGCCCTCCTTGCGGGGCGAGGCGGAACGCGTCCTGCGGGTGCTGGACGCGGTGGGCCTGGGCGCGGCGCGGGCGACGGTGGTGGGGCACTCGCTCGCCGGGTTCCACGTGGGAGGAGTTCGCGCGGCTGTACCCGGAGCGGACGTCGGGGCTCGTCCTGGTCGACTCCAGCGTGGAGGAGCGGCCACGGGTGCGGGTGCCTCGCGGGGCGCGGGTGGCGGCCACGCGCGCGTGCGGGGCGTTTCTGGTGCGCGGCGGGGGTACCGGCGGGCGGTGGGGCCGGCGCTGTG
>RBWT01000190.1 GCA_004010275.1 Streptomyces huasconensis | reverse complement strand
CGTCTCTTGTTTCATCACGAGACCACCTTGCGGCGCCCTCCTCCCTTCGGTCCAGCGATTGTTTCCGACGGGTAATGTTCGGAGAAGCCGATGAATGCCGACGGGGAGCCGGTCGCGGAGCCGGGGGACGGGAGGGCAGGCGTGTTCGATCTGCACCGGCTGCGACTGCTGCGCGAACTGAAGCACCGAGGGACGCTCGCCGCCGTCGCCTCGGCCCTCTCCTACAGCCCCTCCTCGGTCTCCCAACAGCTCTCGCTCCTGGAGACGGAGGTGGGCGTCCCGCTCCTGGAACCGGTCGGCCGGCGTGTGCGCCTGACCCCGCAGGCCGAGATCCTCGTCGCCCACACCGAAGCGGTCCTCGCCCGCCTGGAACGCGCCGAGGCGGACATCGCCACCTCGCTCTCCGGCCTGACCGGAACCCTGCGGATCGCGTCGTTCCAGACCGCGGCCCTCGCCCTGGTGCCCGCCGCGCTGACGCTGCTGCGCGCGGAGCACCCCGCCCTGCGCGTGCACGTCACCCAGGCCGAACCGGAGACCGCACTGCGCGCGCTGCTCGCCGGCGACTTCGATCTCGTCGTCGCCGAGGAAGTATCCGGGCGAGCCCAACGCCCGCCTCGCCGAACTCCATCAGGAAGACCTGCGCCAGGACCCTCTGCGCCTTGCCCTGCCCGCCCTGCCGGAGGAGGCCGCGCCGCGGACGGGCGGCGCCCGGTCCGCGCTGCTCGCCTGTGCCGAGCGGCCCTGGGTCATGGAACCGCCCGGCAGCGCGGCCCGGCGCTGGGCGACCACCCTGTGCCGCACCGCGGGGTTCGAACCGACGTGCGCTTCGAGTCCACCGACCTCCTGCTCCACCTGCGCCTGGTCGAGCAGGGCCACGCGGTGGCACTCCTGCCCGACCTGGTGTGGGGCGACCGCGAACCGTCGGTGCGGCTCGTGCCGCTGCCCCGAGGCCGACGGGCCCGCCGCCTGTTCACCGCCGTCCGCACGGGCCGCAGCACCCACCCCGCGATCCTCGCCTGCCGCCACGCGCTCCGTCAGGCGGCAGGCCCGGCCGAAGGGTGACGGGGCGTCACCCGGCCGGCCGTCAGCTCCGCGAGAAGGCCAGCACCGCCGCCAGGTTCATGGGCTGCCGCGTCGAGAGGTAGATGTACGGCGCGCCACCGTAGGAGTTCCGCAACTCGATGCGCAGGGCCGTGGGGACGTAGGAGCGCAGGAGCAACAACGCGTACGGGTTGGCCCTCACGGTGCGCCACTCGAAGGCCTCCCGCTCGTCGAGGATCTCGGTGGCTCCGAGCGCCTCGATCGGGATGGTCCGCCCGCCGACGACGAGCGAGCCCGGTGTCACCAGAATGCGCACCCTGCCGTGCGCGTGCACGATCGCGGCGGCCACCGCGATGGCGACCGCGGCCGTGATCGCCGCGGCCATCACGCCGAAGGGAATGGCCCCGAGCCCCAGTCCGGCTCCGCCCAGCGCGACCAGGGCCCACCAGGAGCGGGGCACGCTCAACCGCTCTTCGTAGATGTGCATGGCCGAATCCTGGCAGGTCGTGGTACGGGGCGGCCAGGAGTACGGGGACGACGGCGGCCGTGGCGCGACTCGAACGGGCGTACGTAGAGTGCGGTCATGTCCCGAGACGTGAGCAACGCCGAACTCCAGCTCCTGCGCCCCGACCACGCACCCGCCCTGCTGGCCTTCGAGGAGGAGAACCGCGCGTACTTCGCCGCGTCCATCCCGGACCGGGGTGATGCCTACTTCCGGGAGTTCGCGGCCCTGCACAGCGCCCGGCTCGCCGAGCAGGAGGCCGCGTCTGCTTCTTCCACGTACTGGTGGACGACGCGGGCGAGGTGCTCGGGCGGGTCAACCTCATCGACGTGGCGGACGGCAGCGCCGAACTCGGCTACCGCGTCGCGGAGCGGGCCGCCGGACAGGGCCTCGCCACCCGGGCCGTCCGGCAGGTCCGCGAACTCGCCGCCACCGTGTACGGCCTCACCGAACTGCTCGCCGTGACGACGTACGACAACCCGGCCTCACGGGCCGTACTCGCCCGCGCCGGGTTCGTGGCGACCGGCGACATCACGCTCGACGGCCGCCCGGGGACCGGTTACGTGCTCAGCCTCTGAGCGCTGCGGTTCCGGGGCGGCCTGTTGCTGGGCCCGCTCCAGGAAGCGCAGCAGCTCCACCGGGAAGGGCAGGACGAGGGTGGAGTTCTTCTCGGCGGCGACGGCCACCACCGTCTGCAACAGGCGCAGTTGGAGCGCGGCGGGCTGTGCCGACATCTCCTTCGCGGCCTCGGCGAGCTTCTTGGACGCCTGGAGCTCCGCGTCGGCGTTGATGACGCGCGCCCGCCGCTCGCGGTCCGCCTCGGCCTGGCGGGCCATGGACCGCTTCATGGTCTCCGGCAGCGACACGTCCTTGATCTCGACGCGGTCGATCTGCACGCCCCAGCCGATGGCCGGGCTGTCGATCATCAGCTCCAGTCCCTGGTTGAGCTTCTCGCGGTTGGACAGCAGATCGTCCAGGTCGCTCTTGCCGATGATCGACCGCAGGGACGTCTGCGCCATCTGCGAGACGGCGAAGCGGTAGTCCTCCACCTGGACGACGGCGTTCGCCGCGTCGACGACCTTGAAGTAGATGACGGCGTCCACCCGCACCGTGACGTTGTCCCGCGTGATGCCGTCCTGCGCGGGCACGGGCAACGTCACGATCTGCAGGTTCACCTTGCGCAGCCGGTCGATGCCCGGAACGATCATGGTGAAGCCGGGGCCCCGCACCTGACCCGAGAGCCGGCCCAGACGGAAGACCACTCCGCGCTCGTACTGCTTGATCACACGGGCCGCCGCCACCGCGTACAGGAAGCAGCCCGAGGCGAGCGCGGCGCCTGCTGTCAGCAGCTCATCGACCATGGCGACCCCCCTGACGTCCGAGTCGGCCATTGCTCTCACGATATGCCCGGAAATGTCCCCCGGTCGAGCCCCGGGCGTCGCGGAACCCGCCGGGAAGGGCCGCGTGTCAGCCGGTGCGGGGACGGGACTCGTACAGCCGCGTGTGGTAGCGGCCCTCGGACTCGTGGCCGGTCGGGTCCTCACCGGCCAGGATCACCTGCCGCACGGCGTCCCGCCGCTCCCGCTCGCTGGTGAAGAGCCGCTGCGGATACGTCCGCGAGAAGTCCGTGACGGTGACCAGGCCGTGCGCGGCCAGCGTGGCGGCGATGCGCCGGTAGGGCACGGTCCGCAGCGCGAACGCGCTCACCCACACCGGCGTCCGGGCGCAGCCGAGCAGCGCGTCGAAGGTGCGGTGGGTGATGTAGCTGGTGCCTCCGGTGACGGTGATCAGTCCGGCGCGGGCGACCGCGCGGCACAGGCCGGGACCGGGCGGGCACCGTTCGAGGTCCTCGGTGTACGCCTCGTCGAGCAGGCCCACGTCGAGCGCGTACGCGTGGCGTTGGCCGCGACGTCGAGCCCGATCATCGGAGTGGCGTCCGCGCGCCGCCGCCCGGCGAAGAACTCCTTGTCGCACGCGACGAGTTCCTGCGGCGTGAGCGCGGTGATCGCGGCGGAGGTGTAGCGGGCGTACAGATCGGCGAGCGTGAGGTCGTGGTTGAGCAGCGCCGCGTTGATGCCGTAGGAGCAGCACACGTCGAGGACGGTCACGGGTCCCTCGTGGCCGGCTGCCCGGGAGCGCTGTTCCCGCGTGCGGCGGAAGACCGCCTGGGCGTGGTGCGGGATCTCGTACTCGTAGGGCGCCAGCGTCCGGAAGTAGGCGCGCGGGTCCGGCTGGTCGTAGATGTCGTCGAACCGGGTCTTGCCCGACGCGGTCGCCGTCCTGTGCCGGTCAGTGGCCATGGAGCACCTCCAGGACTGAGGGGGCCGGATACGAGGCGGACGTGCACCTCTACCCGACCCGTGCCACCCCCCGGTAGGCCTCCTGGCGGTATCCGGCCACGGCGCCGTCCGGCCGGGTCACGGACCGCGCCGTCCGCGTCGTCGGGGGTCGCCTCCCTGGCCACCCCGGAGCTGGCTACCCTGGAGCCGATGTTCTCCTCCCAGGGTCCCACGCTGCGCGAGCTGGCCGTTCAGGCGCTCTCCTCCACCGAGCGCGGCTACGACCTGCTCGCCCCGAAGTTCGACCACACGCCGTTCCGCACCCCTGACCGGTTCCTGGCGGCGACCGCCGAGGCACTGCGCCCGCTCGGCCCCTTCGACGCCGGCCTCGACGTGTGCTGCGGGACCGGAGCGGGAGTGGGGACGCTGCTGCCGCTTGTGCCGGGAGCGGGTCACCGGCGTGGACTTCAGCGCGGGGATGCTCGCCGCCGCCGACCGGGCCGTACGGACGCCGCGCGGGGACGGCCGGCGGTGGAGTGGGTGCGCGCCGACGCCCGGGCGCTGCCGTTCACCGGGGGCTTCGACCTGGCGGTCAGCTTCGGGGCGTTCGGCCACTTCCTGCCCGCCGAGCGGCCCGCCCTGTTCGGCGGCGTCCACCGGGCGCTGCGCCCCGGAGGCCTCTTCGCCTTCCCGATCGGCGCGCCACAGCCCGTCACCTCCCCGTGGCACTGGGCCCTGCTCGGCTTCGACGGGATGATGCGGGTGCGCAACCTCCTGTGGCGGCCCCGGTTCGTCATGTACTACCGCACCTTCGCCCTGGGCGCGTCCGCAAGGACTTGGCCGACGCCGGGTTCGACGTGTCGCTGCTGCCCCTGGAGGAGTTCGGCCGCCGGCCCGACGGCAGCCCGAGGTGGCGCCTCGTGGTGGCCCGCAAGGTGTGAGAGGCCCACCCGTGAGCCGTCAGACCAGGCTCGGCCGCGCGGTGCCCGGCACCCCACCGGGCCGCACGGACCGCTCCGCCCACCGCACCGCCGGGCCCATCAGCAGCGACGCCGCGAGGAAGACCGCCCCGAGCACCAGCCACCCGGGCACACCCCCCACCACCAGGAGCCAGGTCAGCAGGAGCGGGCCCAGGGTGCGGGCGACCGGTACGCCGGTGCCGTAGAAGCCCTGGTACTGGCCGACGTGCCGGGCGGGCGCCAGCGCGAGGCCGATCTGCCACGACCCCGCGGAGTGCCGCATCTCGGCCACCACGTGCAGCGCCGCCCCGACGACCAGGACCGCGGCGGCCGCCCACGGCGCGAGCCGCGCCGCCGACACGGCGAAGACCGCGCACGAGCCGAACATGACCAGCCCCGAGTGCCGCACCGCCCGCGCGGCCGCGACCAGGCCCGTGACGCCGCGCGCCAGCCGCACCTGGAAGACCATCACCGCGAGCGTGTTCAGGACGAACAGCGCCGAGACCAGCCACCCCGGGGCGTCGGTGCGCTCCACCGTCCACAGCGGGATGGCGAGGCTGAGCAGCGGCATCCGCAGCAGCAGCACCGCGTTGAGGAGCGTCACCACCGCGTACGGCCGGTCACGCAGCACCGCCAGCCGCGGCTCACCGTCACCGCGCGCCGCCGTGGACCGCGCCACCACCGGCAGGCGCAGCAGCACGGCCGCGCAGAGCACGAAGCTCACCGAGTCCAAGGCGAACACCGCGCGGTAGGCCTCGGCGGTGTCGTACCGCAGGGCCAGACCGCCGAGGGCGGCCCCGACCGCGAGGCCCGCGTTCAGTGTCGACTGCAGGTGCGCCAGCACGTCCGTGCGCTCCGCCGGGGCCACGAGCCCCGCAAGGAGCGCCTGCCGGGCGGCGGCCAGACCGCACTGCGCGACGGCGTAGACGACCGCCGCCGTGAGGAACAGCGCGAACGACCCGACGAAGAGGAACGACGCGACGGCCGCACCCGTGGCCACGGCCAGCAGCACCGAAGCGGCGCGTGGCCCCCACCGGTCCGCGAGCGCGCCCAGCGGCACACCGGCCACCGACCCGATCCCCCAGGCCACCGCGAGGCCCAGTCCGATCTGCGTAGGGGAGAGGCCCACGACCCGGGTGAAGTACAGCGCCGACGACACGTCGTACGCGCCGTCACCCACGGAGTTGCTCAGCTGCGCGGCCGCGAGGACGCGCGGCGCCCCCGACGGCGGAAGGACACGGATCGGCACGACGCTCCCCGGATCGGCGGCCTGGCGGCCGTCCCTGATTCGACGCGTCGACGCTATGCGGCCGGTGACGGCCACGGCTGGGCCAATCACACGCCGCGGCCGTGTGCCACTTCGGGCCGGGCATCGGGCCCGCGGTCCGCTGCCCTGCCCTCGCCGCGCCCCCCTCTACGCCTTGCCGTCGGCCGCCGCGCCCGCAGCGCGGCCACGTCGAGCTTCTTCATGCCGAGCATCGCCTGCATGGCGCGCTGGGCCCGCCCGGCGTCCGGGTCGGACAGCAGCTCGTTGAGAGCGGTGGGCACGACCTGCCAGGACAGGCCGTACTTGTCCTTGACCCACCCGCAGGGCCCCTCCGCGCCGCCTTCGGAGAGCTTCGCCCAGTAGTAATCGACCTCCTCCTGGTCGGCGCAGTCGATCGTGAAGGAGACGGCCTCGTCGAAGGTGAACTCGGGGCCGCCGTTGAGAGCCATGAAGTCCTTGCCGTCCAGCCCGAACTCCACGGTGAGCACGGTGCCGGCCGGGCGCGGGGCGCCCTCTCCGTAGTACGAGATGTTCTTGATCTCCGAGTTCGGGAAGACCGAGACGTAGAACTCCGCCGCCTCCTGGCCCTCGGTGTCGAACCAGAGGCAGGGTGTGATCGTGGGCATGGCACTCTCCTGTCGCGTACGCGCCGGGCCGGTCCGCGCTCTGCGGCGCTCCGGGACGTTCTATGGCGTTCTCTCTCTAGAGGGACCGTCGCACCGCCCGGAACTCATCGCCACACGGTCACCCTGTTTTCCGTACGCTCCCTACGCTCGGCTCCCGCTCCAGACGGATGCCGAAGTGCCGCTCGTACGCCGCGAGCACCTCCGTCTCCGTGGCCAGTTCGGTGATGTGCCGCTCGCCGTCCACGGTGGTGGTGAGGGTGCGGCCGCTGAGGGTGACCCGACCGTCGTCGGTGATGATCGAGCAGACCAGGGAGCGGGTGAAGTGGGAGTCGGGGCAGGTGCGGTGGTACCAGGCGCCGGCCGCGAAGTCGGCCAGCTCGCGCGGCCGCGGGTCGATCAGGTACTGCCGCCTGCCGTCCATGACCACCTCCAGATCGCCCGCCGCGGCCGCCACGAGGCGGAACGTGCCGCCGGGGTCGGCCTGCTCGCCCCGCTCACCGAAGGCGAGCGGCAGATGGCTGTGCGCGCCGAACCCGACGTCGCGAGCCAGTCGCCGCCGTCCCGCGTGCCCACACGCAGCGCCAGATGGTCGTACGGGATGCCGGGCCGCCCCGTGTCGTCGTACACCCGGGCCTGCATCAGCGTGACGTCGAAGCCGAGGGCGGTCAGGAGGGCGGCGAAGGCACCGTTGAGTTCGTAGCAGAAGCCGCCTCGGCGGGCGTCCACGACCTTCGCCACCAGTGCCTCGCCGTGAGTTCGATCTCCTCACCGAGGTGGACCGACAGGTTTTCGAAGGGGATGGCGCGCAGATGCGCGAGATGCAGCTCGCGCAGCGCCTGGTCGGTGGGGGCGGCGGGGCGCGCGGCGCCGATGCGCCGCAGGTAGGCGTCGGTCTGTTCGGTGTTCATGGGACCAGTGTGGTGGGGAGCGGGAGGCGGACCACGGACCACGGGACGCGACCCTCTCGGACCTCCGACCTAGGCCGTTCGCGGCGCAGGATCACCCGGGCGCACGGCGCGGGATGAGGGAGGCGGGAGGGGCCTCCCCGCAGACTCGGAGGATGGAATCGACACGACGGGGCGTCCTGGCAGGGCTGTTGGCCGCGGGGCTGGTGACCGGCGCGGCGGGTGGGGCCGTCGCGGGCGGGGCGGTGGCGGTGGGTCCCCGCCCTCCCGCCTCGCTGCTGGGGCATGAGATCCGCCGGCTGCCCACCTCGAGCGCCGGTGCTCGCGCTCGGGTTCAACGCCGCGTGGGACGACAGCGGTGTCGACACGTCCTGGCCGAGCTGCGGCGCCGGCGGCTCAAGGCGACGTTCTTCCCGACCGGCCGGTTCGCCAGGGACCGCCCCAGGGCTGTCCGGGCCATGGGCGCCGAGCACGGGCTCGCAACCACTCCTACAGCCACCCGTACTTCGACGGCTTGAGCACCGGGCAGCGGGAGCGGGAACGGCGGCGCCGACGCGGCGATCCGGGCCGCGGCGGGGACCGAGCCGCTGCCGTTCTTCCGCTTCCCCTACAGTTCCACCACCGCGGAGTCGGTTGCCGACATCAACAGGCTCGGCTACGCGGCGATCGAGTTCACCACCGACACCAACGGCTACCTCGGGCCGGGGGGCGGCATGACCGTGGAACGCGTGGTCGAACGGGCCGTCGACGCGTTCGCCCCGGGCGCCATCATCCAGATGCATGTGGGAAGCACGGGTGACGGGGTCGTGCTGGACGCCCAGGCGCTGCCCCGGGTCCTCGACGCGGTGCGGGCGGAAGGTTATGGCGTGGTCGACCTGCGCGCATTCCTGGTTCCGGAGGAGCAGCGTGGGGCTGGTCGCCTGGGTTAGCGGCGGAGCGCCGGGGCCCCGGGGCGAGAAACCCGGTGCCGTCGTCCGTACCGGCAAGGGATGCTGCACGCGTGATAGAGCGAGAAGCCGCGGTGCGGATGGTGGAAGAAGAGCTGGAACGCGCCTATCAGCGGGAGTTGGCCGCAGGGCTGGAGACGATGCGGATGGCGGTGGCGGAGGTGGAGCGGCACGAACTGGTGTGGATCGTCTCCTGGACGTCCGAGGCGTACCTGCGCACCGGGGATCTGCGGTTCCTGGTGATCGGCAGCGGACCGTACCTGGTCGACCGTCTCGACGGGAGCCTGCATGAGATCGGTGTCCTCTCAGCGGTGACCGGCGCGTGGGAGGCGGACTACCGCGTCCGTGTGCGCGGACAGGTCCTACGGACCAGCCGTGGACGATCTGCACGACGAGATCCGGGCGGTGGCGGGCACGCGGGGGAGAGTCCCTGCCATGCGCGTCCTGCGCCAACGGGTTCCCGCGCTCTCGCCCGCCCAGGTCAACGAGTACGTGACGGCCCTGGGAGACGGCGACGGCGACGTCCCGGCGCATCTCGCGGACGTCGCCACCGCGCAGCTGGTTCCGCCTGCTGATCCGGTTCTGTCGGTGCGGACCATCCGCTGAGCCGGGCGTCTCCTGGTGCGTGGTCAGCCCCAGTCGCCGTTGATCCACGCGAGCAGGCGGGCGCGCTTCTTGTAGGAGCAAGTCGCGTAGTCGGCACCGGAGGTGACGCCCGTGTCGGACCCGCCCCGCAGGTCGTGCCCGACGTCGGCGGGGCCGTATTCGCCGTCGCGGTGGCCGTCCATGTCGTCGGCCCAGTCGAGGAGACCGAAGTCGAGGTCGAGGTGCTCGAAGTACCGGTCGGGGTCGGCCGGTTCCACCGGTGCGGTACGAACGCCTGCCCCGGTGGAACGGCCCTCGAGGCAGCCGTCGGAGCGCACGGGCTGACCCAGCCACCATCCGGCCAGGAAGACGGCGTACAGAGTGGTGACGACGCCGAGGCGCCGCAGGGTTATCCAGGCAGGCATCCGGGGAGTGTCGCACGACCCGAGGCCGACGCCCGCGTCGGCGGACACACCAGGGCACGCCGTGCCGCCTCCCTACTGCCAGTGGCCGTCCAACCACACGTGCAGGCGGGGGCGTTCGCTCGTGTCGTTGGTGCAGGCGGCGGCGTAAGCGGTGAGTGTCTGGGCCACTGTGTCGCGGGCGCCGTCACGCGGGTCGTAAGACGAGTCCGGCGTCGGGACCGGCATCCTTGTGAGAGTGGGGGACGGTTCGGGTTCGTACTTCTCGGCGAACCGGTCGAGGACGGCTCGGTCGGCGCGGCATTCGGGAGTGACGGGCTGCCCCAGGTACCAGCCCGCGACGAACACGCCGTAGACCGCGGCGGCGGCGCCGAGGCGGCGCGGGGTGACCCGGCGGGGGGCGTTCACCGGTGCCCCCGTTCCAGCACACGGGCGGCGTCCCGCAGCGCCCGGACCGCGGCCTCGCTGTCCTTGGCCCGGCTGTCGCGGATGAACTGGCAGGCGGTCGAGAGCGCCTCCTCCCGCATGACGGCTCCGTTCCCCATGGCCGCGGAGGGGCCGGTGCACACGCGGGGCAGCGGGTCCCCGGTCATGGACTGGTTCCCGGTGCCGTGGCGAGACCCGACCGAGTGCTCTACGACGATGTCGTCCGGGCCCTCGTCGCCGCTCCGGTCGGCGGCGAGGGTGAACCCGGCGCCGAACGCGGCGGCGGTGAAGGCCGCCCCGGTCCCGAGGGCGACGCGGAGGCTGACCCGGCGTATCCCGGGCGGTGTTGTGCGCATGCTGAAGAACCTACTCGCAGGTGTGCGGCGTGCAGGACTTGCAGGTGTGCGTTGGGCAGGCGGCGCTTGGGACAGCCGGGGGTGACCAAGGCCGGGAGCCGTCCTGTGAGCGGTGTGTCATCCGCGCACGTGTCAACTCCCGCGTGCCGCCGACCAGTACGTATGTGCAGTCACCGGTGACGCACGCGCCCCGCCGGGCGCGGCACGACGTGCGAGAACCAAGAGGTGAGCCCGATGGCCGCGCAGCACCCTCCCCACCGACGGGTGCCAACGGCTGAAACTCGCCATCCGCCTGGCAGAGAAGCCGTCTACACGCACCCTCGACGAACCGACCACCGGACCGCACCCGGCGGCTCTCGACAAGCTCCCCGCGGGGAACTCGTCGCCGGGGGCGGCACCCTGACCCGCGGCACCTCTCGGCGTGCGGGGCCGGTGGCGAGGGCGGCCGCGGACCGGCGCCGACGGACGAACCGGGACACCCCGCAGGTGCACGGTGAAGGGGAGCCGATGATTCCGCGCCAATGCCGACGAAAGCGTTGACACGTGACTGCACCCTGTGAACTAGACGGGGCCGTCGGTCCTCCTCCCAGGGGATGACACTCCACCACACGCAGTACAGCGACCGTGGGCCGATAGTCCGGCTCGCAGGCGGACTCCCGCCCCCGGATCGGCGGTGAGGATGGAGAGGCATCCTGCTGGACCCCCTGACGCGCGGCGACCGCGCGGGCGGGGGGCCGTTTCCTGCCTGCCCAACCCGACGGGGGTCCCTTTCGCCGTGGCTACGTTCCTGTACAAACTAGGCCGCCTCGCCTTCCGGCGACGCCGTTATGTGGCGCTGCTCTGGGTGGCGCTCCTCGTCGGTGCGGGCGTCGCTGCCTCGACCGCTCCCGCACCGCCCGAGGACTCCTTCTCCATGCCGGGGACCGAGTCGCAGAAGGCCTTCGACGTCCTGGAGAAGCGCTTCCCCGACTCCGGCGCCGACGGCGCGAGCGCCCGCGTCGTCATACGTGCCCCCAAGGGCGAGAAGGTCACCTCCGCCGACGCGAAGGCCGAGGTCGCCAAGATGGTCGCGGCCATCGGCAAGGGCTCGCAGGTGGCGGGAGTGGAAGACCCGTACAAGGCGAAGACCGTCAGCAAGGACGGCACCACGGCCTACACCTCGGTGACGTACAAGGTCCCCGCCCCCGAGCTCACGGACAAGTCGCGTGACGCCCTCACCAAGGCCACCGACCAGACCCGTGACGCCGGCCTGACCGTCGAGACCGGCGGCGACGCCGTCATGGCCGAGCAGGAGATGGGCGGCAGCGCCGAACTCATCGGCATCGCGATCTCCGCCGTCGTCCTGATCCTCACCTTCGGCTCGCTGGTCGCCGCAGGCATGCCGCTGCTCACCGCGATCATCGGTGTCCTCATCGGCGTCATGGGCATCGCGGCCCTCGGCAGTGCCCTCGAACTCTCCGCCACGACCGCCACGCTGGCGACGATGATCGGCCTCGCCGTCGGCATCGACTACGCCCTCTTCATCGTCTCCCGCTTCCGCGCGGAGATAGCCGAGGGCCGTACGCCGGAGGACGCGGCGGGCCGGGCCACCGGAACCGCGGGCTCCGCCGTGGTGTTCGCCGGGCTCACCGTCGTCGTCGCCCTCTCCGGCCTCGCCGTCGTCAACATCCCGATCCTCACCAAGATGGGCCTGGCCGCGGCGGGCACCGTGGTCGTCGCCGTCCTCATCGCGCTCACCATGATCCCCGCGCTGCTCGGCTTCGCCGGCCGCAAGGTGCTGCGCCGCAAGGACCGCAAGAAGTCCACCAGCGAACTCCAGGACCCGAACGCCAAGCCCAAGCTCGGCACCCGCTGGGCCCGCTTCGTGCTGCGCCGCCCGCTCGCCGTGCTGCTCGTCGCGGTCGTCGGCCTCGGTGCGGTGGCGGTCCCGGCCGCCAGCCTCGAACTCGGCCTGCCGACGAGGGCACGGCCGCGCCGGACAGCACCCAGCGCAAGGCGTACGACATGCTGTCCGAGTCCTTCGGCGCGGGCTTCAACGGCCCGCTGATGGTCACCGTCAGCAAGGACTCCGGGGCCGCCGACGCCGCCAAGACCGTCGGCGAGAAGCTCGCCGAGGTCGACGGCGTGGCCGCCGTGACGCCCCCCACGCCCAACAAGGCCGACAACACCGCGATCATGAACATCGTCCCCGAGACGGGGCCGAGCGATCACGAGACCGAGGAACTGGTCAAGTCGATCCGTTCCAGCGCCCAGGACATCGGGCCCGACACCGGCTCCGAGATCCTGGTCACCGGCCAGACCGCGATGACCATCGACTTCTCGCAGACCCTGGACGACGCGCTCCTGCCCTACCTGGGCCTGGTCGTCGGCCTCGCGTTCCTGCTCCTGATGCTGGTCTTCCGCTCGATCCTGGTCCCGCTCAAGGCCGCGCTCGGCTTCCTGCTCTCGGTGGCCGCCGCGCTCGGCGCAGTCGTCGCCGTCTTCCAGTGGGGCTGGCTCGCGGACATCGTGGGCGTCGACCAGCCGGGGCCGATCATGAGCATGATGCCGATCTTCATGATCGGCGTGGTCTTCGGCCTCGCGATGGACTACGAGGTCTTCCTCGTGACCCGGATGCGCGAGGCGTACGTCCACGGGGCGAGCCCCGGCGAGTCGGTCGTCACCGGCTTCACCCACGGCGGACGGGTCGTGGCCGCGGCCGCGATCATCATGATGAGCGTCTTCTCCGGCTTCATCATGGAGAACGACGACATGATCAAGATGATGGGCTTCGGTCTGGCCGTCGCCGTCCTCTTCGACGCGTTCGTCGTCCGCATGGCGATCGTCCCCGCCGTGCTCGCGCTGCTCGGCAAGTCCGCCTGGTGGCTGCCGCGCTGGCTGGACAAGGCGCTGCCGAACGTCGACGTGGAGGGCGAGAAGCTGCACAAGGCCCTCGGCGACACGGGTTCGCCCGAGGCGGAGACCGACCGGGAACTCCAGCCTGTCGGCAGGTGACACCGCCGTACCGCCGAGCGGGCCGGTCGGGGCACCCCTTCGGGGGAGCGCCCCGACGGCCGCTCGGTCTTTCCGGCCTGCTCCGTTTCTTCGGCCGGTTCGGTCTGTCCGGCCTGTTCGGTCTTCGCGGCCCGCTCTGCCCTTTCGGGCCGCTCGGTCTTTCGGCCCGCTCCGGCGCCGTCAGACGTCCTGCCGCCCCGCGTCGCTACGCGGCGCGCGCGGCGGCGATGGCCGGCCGGTGGTCGATCGACCAGTCGGCGAGCGCCTTGACGAGGTGCGTGAGGCTGTGGCCCATCTCGGTCAACTCGTACTCGACCTGGGGAGGGATCGTCGGATACACCGTGCGTCTCACCAGACCGTCGCGCTCCAGGCGGCGCACCGTCACGGTGAGCATCCGCTGCGAGATGCCGCCGTGAATCCTGCGCTGCAACTCCTTGAACCGCAGGACGCCCGCGGCGAGTTCCACGACCACGTACACGGACCACTTGTCGCCGAGCCGGTCGAGGACGTCCCTGACCCCGCACTCGTCCTGCGGCGTCTCACAGGCGATCACCGGCCGCCCGGCCGGGGGAGTGGTTACCGCGGTGTGCCCTGCTGACATTCAAGTGCCTCCTTACGCGGCGGGGTTGCCGCCGATGAAGATGGTTCCGGGCCGCTGACCAGCGGCTCCAAGAGGAACCGCGCACGACGGGGGAACCATCCCATGCTCATGATCACCGGCGCCACGGGCGCTCTCGGCCGGCTCGTCACGGCCCGCCTCGCCGACCACGACGACCTGATGCTCGGCACGCGCCGCCCGGCGCCTCGGCGAGCGCCGCGTCGACTTCGACGACCCGGCCGCACTGGACTTCACCGGCGTCGACACCCTCCTGATGATCTCGGCGGGGGCCGCCGAGGACGACGTCGTCATCGCCCGCCACGACGCCGCGATCACCGCCGCCGAGAAGGCGGGCGTGCGCCACCTCGTCTACACCAGCCTCAGCGGCGACGGCGACCACCTCACCTACGCGCTGGCCCACCGCTGGACCGAACGCAGGCTGCGTACCTCCTCCCTGAAGTGGACGGTGCTGCGCAACGGCCTGTACGCGGAGTTCCTCGCCGCCATCGCCGCACCCGGGCCGGACGGCACGATCACCCTCGCCGCTCGGGACCGGACGCCTGGCCGCCGTGGCCCGCGAGGACCTCGCGGAGGTCGCGGCGCGGGTCGCGGCCGCCCCCCGCCGAGCAC
>RBWT01000018.1 GCA_004010275.1 Streptomyces huasconensis | reverse complement strand
GTTCGCCGGGGGGTGGCGCGTCGGCCGGGGCGGCGTTCTGGGCGGGGCGGCGTCTTTGGAGGGTCCGGGGTGAACTCTGGGGCCGGGGGCGGGTGTTCAGGGCGCAGGGGCTGGCGTTCCTCGCTCACCGCGTCCGCCGCCGAGGCGAATCTGTCGTCGAGGGTGTCCGGTGCGGGTGTCGGGCCCGTGTCCTGTGTGGCGTCGTCGTACAGCTGCCCCCACCAGTCGTCGTCGCGGCCGGTGCGCCTCTCCCCCTGCTGGCTCATGCCCCTATTTTCCACCGCGGGGGCCGTACGAAAACGGGGCATCCGGAGATTTCGGCGGTCATGGCGACGAAAGGGGCCGCCGGGCGGGCCCACCCCCCACAGGAGGACCGCCCGGCGGCGTCTGTGTGGCCGGCGCATGTCATAGGCGCGGGCCACGGTCTGAGGGACGGAGTTGCCGTGAGCGTCCGTCAGGCGTGCCTTCAGCGAGACCTGTTCGCCGGAGGCGCCCGCGTGGTCCACGGTCGCGCTCCACCTGCCGGCGTGCTCGGCGGTCGTCGCCGCCTTCCTGTGTCGCCCTCGTCGTAGGAGTACGACAACGTCACCTCGGTGAGTGCACCCGGCCTGTAGCCCGCGTGCCCCGTGGCGCCGAGTTCAATCCGCCGCGCGGCGTGACCTTGTCATCGGGGAGGGCGGTACGGGAATGATGTCCGGGGCGGGTTCGCGCCGTGGCTGTTTCCCGCCACGGCGCCGTCGGGGCGGCGCTTCACGCACCGTCGCAACGGAGCTTCGAGGAGGGCGTCGCCGCATGCTGGCAGCGATAGGTCTGGACGAGACGCACGAGGCCGCTTACCGGGCGCTGGTGTCGGTGGGCGCCGCCGACGTCTCCGATCTCGCCCGCAGGCTCACGCTCGGCGAGCCCGAGACCGTACGGACACTGCGCCGCCTGGAGCGGCACGGCCTGGCCGCGCGGGCCTCCGGCAGGGCGGGCCGCTGGGTGGCCGCGCCGCCCTGGCTCGCGCTCGGCGCGCTGCTCACCCGGCAGCGGCACGAGCTGGAGAAGGCGGAGCTGGCGGCGGCCCTGCTCGCCGAGGAGTACCGCGCGCAGGCAGCCGAGCCCGCCGTCCACGACCTGGTCGAGGTGGTCACCGGAGCGGCCGCCGTCTCGCAGCGCTTCCTCCAGCTGCGGCTGGGCGCGAGGCGCGACGTCTGCGCGCTGGTGACCGGCAGCCCCGGCGCGGTCACCGGCATGGTGAACAGCGCCGAGGAGCAGGCCGCGGGCCGTGGCGTCCGCTGCCGCGTGGTGGTCGAGCGCGCCGTCCTCGACCTGCCCACCGGCCTGGTGGAGCTGGCGGCGGCGATCGGCCGCGGCGAACAGGTGCGGGTCGTCGACCGCGTCCCGGCCAAGCTGGTCATCGCCGACGGTTCGCTCGCCATGGTGCCGCTCACCTCGCGGACCGCCGAGCCCGCCGCCCTCGTCGTGCACGCCAGCGGGCTGCTCGCCTCGCTGACGGGGCTCTTCGAGGCGGTCTGGCGGGAGGCGCTGCCGCTGCGCCTCGGGGCGGACGGCGGCACGGTCCGCGAGGACGCCCCCGAGCGTCCGGACGGCACGGATCTGGAGATCCTCTCGCTGCTCCTCGCGGGGCTGACCGACGCGAGCGCCGCCAAACAGCTCGACCTCGGGCTGCGCACGGTGCAGCGCCGGGTGAAGCGGCTGATGGAGCTGACCGGCGTGACGACGCGGCTCCAGCTGGGCTGGCACGCGTACGAGCGGGGCTGGGTGGCGCGCCGCCCCCGTACCTCCCAGGGCTGATCTGACCTGCGCCTTCGCCGGATCTGCTGCACTCTGGGCAGATGGGAGCGTGGGAACTCCTGCTGGTCGGCGTCGTCATGCTGCTCGGCCTGTGCGGAGTGCTGGTGCCCGGAGTCCCGGGGCCGTGGCTGGTGTGGGCCGCCGTCCTGTGGTGGGCGCTGCACGATCCGAACGGCCTCGCCTGGGGTCTGCTCGTCGGCGCGTTCGTCGTCCTGCTCGCGGCCCAGGCCGTGCGCTGGCAGCTGCCGCCCCGCAGGCTGCGGCAGAGCGGCGCCACGCGGCGGATGGCCGTCTTCGCGGGCGCCGGGGCGCTGCTGGGCTTCTGCGTGGTGCCGGTGATCGGCGCGATCCCGGGCTTCGTCGGCGGGATCTACACCGGGGAGCGGCTGCGGCTCGGCGGCCACGGCGAGGCGGTGGCGGCGACGCGGACGGCGATGCGGATGGGCGGGACCAGCGTGCTGACGGAGCTGTTCGCGTGCCTGCTGATCCTGGGGGCGTGGCTCGGGGCGGTCTTCTGGGGCTGAGGGGCTGCCCTCGGGAAGGGCGGCGTGCGAGGCTCGCCGCATGACCGAATTCAGCGAGGCCGAGCGCGCCTATCTCAGGTCCCAGCGGCTGGGGCGGATGGCCACGGTCGACCCGAAGGGCCAGCCGCAGGCGAACCCCGTCGGCTTCTTCCCGCAGGACGACGGCACGATCCTGGTCGGCGGCCACGCTCTCGGCAACACCAAGAAGTGGCGCAACCTCCAGGCGAACCCGAAGGTGTCCCTCGTCGTCGACGACATCGTGAGCCTGGAGCCGTGGCGGGTGCGGGGCATCGAGATCCGGGGCGAGGCCGAACTCCTCACGGGGCCGCACGCGTTGGGGCCCGGCTTCAGCGAGGAGCTGATCCGGATTCACCCCCGGCGGATTCACAGCTGGGGCCTCGGGGAGGAGTGAGCGCCGGCTCCGTCCGTGGAGGGCACGGAGGGCACGGAGGGCGCAGGTGGCGCAGATGACGCAGGTGGCGCAGATGGCTCACGGCGTAGGAACGCCACGGGCGCCAGGTGTCAGGGACGGGTTCCGGTTCGCCGGGTGGGGCCACGTCGGGGTCGCCGAGGGACCGCGTCCTGATCAGCGCGGCGGTACGCGCCGTCCAGACCGGGCAGGGTGAGGAGCGCCGCCTCGGCGTCGTCCCGGTCGGCTCCCGCGTCCAGGCGCAGGGTGCCGTCGGCGAGCGCCGTCGTCACCGACGCCGAGCGGGCCGGGCTCGCCGGCCAGTTCGGCGGGGGTCGGGAAGGCGTGGGTGAGCCGCCCGCACGCGGCGTCCAGCGCCTTGCCGTACCGCTCCACGAGCCGCTGTGCGCCGGCCCGTCCCACCAGGGCGCGCACCGCGAACTCCTCGGGGTCGGCCGCGCCGGGCGAGCGCAGGCCGGGCCGGGCGGCGACGAGCGGGGCGAGGCGGGGGTCGGCGCCGAGCCGGTCGTCACCGGCGTACGGATCGGCGTCCAGGTCGAAGAGGCGGCGCAGGCGCTGCACGGCCGTGGTGAGGTCGCGCAGGTCGGTGAGGTGCAGCCGGGCGTCTAGCCAGCCGCCGCGGTGCACGGCCCCCGGGCCCGGGCCGTCCGTGGCCGCCGGCGGCGAAGGCGTCTCCTCGACGGCCGCGTTCGCCGTCCCGTGGGGCAGTCGCAGCGTACGCCGGTAGGTGCGGGCGCCGCGCTCGCCGGTGACCTCCTCGATGCCGGGCACCGCCTCCTGGCCGAGCAGGTCGAGACCGGCGCCGCCTGGTAGGGACCCCGGTGGGCGAGGCGCAGCGGGATGCCGGCGGCCGGGGTGGCGCGGACGGTGCCGCGCCGGGGGGCGGCGGCGCGCAAGGCGGTCGGGGTGAGCGCGTACACGGCCTTGATGGTGTCGTTGAACTGCCGGACGCTGGCGAACCCGGCGGCGAAGGCGATCTCCGTGACCGGCAGGTCCGTGGTCTGGAGCAGGACGCGCGCGGTGTGGGCCCGCTGCGCCCGGGCGAGCGCGACGGGGCCCGCGCCCAGTTCGGCGGTGAGCTGGCGCTGTACCTGCCGGGCGCTGTAGCCGAGGCGTACGGCGAGCCCGGGCACCCCCTCGAGGTCGACGACGCCGTCGCCGATCATGCGCATGGCACGGCCTACGACATCGGCGCGTACGTCCACTCGGCGGAGCCGGGGACAGCGTCCGGGCGGCAGCGGCGGCAGGCGCGGAAACCGGACGTCTGGGCGGCGGCGGCCGTCGGGTAGTAGCGGACGTTCTGCCGTTTGGGGGCGACGGCGGGGCAGCTGGGACGGCAGTAGATGCCGGTCGTCTCGACGGCGAAGAAGAACACGCCGTCGAAGCGGGCGTCCCTGCTGCGCACGGCCTCGTACCGGGTCTCCTCATCGATCACGCCTCCATTGTGGAGCCGCGAGGACGCCCCGGCTGGCGGAATTCGGACACGGCGCTGAGCGTCCGCAGGGGCGCGGGGAACTGCGCGCTCAGCCACGACCGGCCCGCAGCTCCCCACAACCCTGACCCGCCCGAGCTCAGCGCACGCGCCCCCGCTTGATCTCCACCGCCGCGCGCCCCTCCGCCATCTTCAGCCGCCATTCGCGCCGCCGCTCCGCGCGGGGCGAGCAGGTCGGTCTTGGCGACGATGCGCTGGTTCTCGCGGATCAGCTTGCGGTAGCTGTCGAGGCGGCGTTCGGGGAGGGTGCCGTCCTCCACCGCGGCGAGGACGGCGCAGCCGGGCTCCGCGGTGTGGGCACAGTCGTGGAAGCGGCAGTCCTCCGCCAGTTCCTCGATCTCGGCGAAGACCTGTCCGACGCCGGTCTCGGCGTCCCACAGGCCGACGCCGCGCAGTCCCGGCGTGTCGATGAGGACGCCGCCCGCGGGCAGGGGCAGGAGGTTGCGGGTCGTCGTGGTGTGACGGCCCTTTCCGTCGACGTCGCGGATCGCCTGGACCTCCATGACGTCGGCCCCGGCGAGCGCGTTCGCCAGCGTCGACTTGCCCGCGCCGGACTGGCCGAGGAGCACCGACGTGCCATTTGAGACGACCGCGGCGAGGACGTCGACGCCCTGCCCGGACGCGGCGCTGACGGTCAGCACCTGCACGCCGGGCGCGGCGGTCTCCACGTCCTGGACGAGGTGCGCGAGCGTGGCGGCGTCCGGCACGAGGTCGGCCTTGGTGAGGACGACGACCGGCTGCCCGCCCGACTCCCAGCCGAGCGCGAGGAACCGCTCGATCCGCCCGAGGTCCAGCTCGGCGGCGAGCGAGACCGCGATGATGGAGTGGTCGACGTTGGCCGCGAGGATCTGCCCCTCGGACCGCTTGGACGAGGTGGAGCGCACGAAGGACGTGCGGCGCGGCAGATACGCGCGTACGTAGCGCGGGTCGCCGCCGGCCGGGTCCACAACGGCCCAGTCGCCGGTGCAGATGACCTTCAGCGGGTCGCGCGGGGTGACGAACTCGGTGTCGGCCCGCACGGTCCCGTCGGCGGTGACGACGTCACACTGCCCGCGGTCCACCCGCACGACGCGCCCGGGCAGCAGCCCCTGCGCGGCGTACGGCGCGAACTCGGCCTCCCACTCCGCGTCCCAGCCGTACGGGGCCAGGGGGTGCGGGGCGGAGACGGACGTGCCCGGAAGCGAGGACGAACCGAGGAGAGAGGAGAACGGAAGAGAGGAGTAGGACAAGGGGTGACCCTTCACAGGGTGGCCCCGGCGCACGCGTACGAAGACGCGCGGGAAGGATGTCCGGTCAGCCGGTGGCCACGGAGGTGGACTTGATGAACTTCCGGATGCGGGCAGCGCCCGTCGCAACGACAGCCATCGGTCACACCTCCTGGTCCTGAACTGCTGACACCGGCGGCCACAGATCGGCCGCCGAGGAACGAGACGCAGCTTAGACCGGGCCTTACGTGGCACGCCACCGATTTATCGGCGGTGCACCGGGCGGGCGCTCAGCGGCCCGCTCCCCCGGCCCGCGCCGCGCGCCACTCGGGTGCGAGGACCGCCCAGATCTCGGTGTCCTGCCGCACGCCCCGGTAGGGGTCGTTCTCCCGCTGGACCCCTTCGAGGGTCATGCCGAGCCGTTCGGCGACGTTGATGCTCGGGCGGTTCCCGGAGGCCACCAGCCACTCCACGCGGTGCATCCCGCGTACGTCGACCGCCCAGTCGACGATGACGCGCACGGCACGGGTCACCAGACCGCGGCCGGAAGCGGCGGGTTCCAGCCAGCAGCCGGCCTCGCAGGTGCCGGACGCCGTGTCGAAGACCCGGAAGAGGACGCCGCCGACGAGGCGCCCGTCGAGCCGGATGCCGTAGAGGCGGCCGGTGTCGGCGGCGGCCTTTTCGGCGTACACCTGGAGCCAGCGGCGGGCGCCGCCAGGTCGGCCGTGATGTCGGGCAGGCCCACGTAGCGGCCGATGAAGTCGCGGCCGCGGTCCATGTGGGCCAGGAACTCCTCGGCCTGCCAGGGCTCCAGCGGGCCCAGTTCGGCTCCGTCGCCCAGAGGTATCGCGAACATCCTCTTCGTCCTCCACAGTGGCCGCGCTCGGTCCCCGGAATCCTCGCACGGCCCCCGAGTGGGCGCGGACGCGGGACAGTTGAACGGAGAGGGTAATTCCGGACAGTTCCGCCCCGGCGACGATCTGGCCGGTCTTGCCGTGGACGAGATAGATGCCCCAGGCATCGAATGAGGGATCGGGCCTGTACGGAAACATCTGCGCTTGTGAGGTACGTCCATGACGGAATCGACGAAGTCCGGACCCACCACCCTCTCCGCCGCCCCCGCGACCAACTCCCCCGCGACCGACTCCCCCACAGTCGACACCCCCGCGACCACCTTCCCCCAGGACCGCGCCTGCCCCTACCACCCGCCCACCGGTTACGCGCCCCTGTGGGAGGCCCGCCCGCTCCGCGCGCGTCACCACTCTTCGACGGGCGGCCGGTATGGCTGGTGAGCGGTCACGCCGTGGCCGGTGAACTCCTCGCCGACCCCCGGCTCTCCACCGACCGCCGACACGCCGACTTCCCCTCGCCCAACGAACGCTTCGCCCGCATCCGCAAGCGGGGGACCGCGCTGCTCGGCGTCGACGACCCGCGGCACAACACCCAGCGCCGCATGCTGATCCCGAGCTTCTCCGTCAAGCGCATCGCCGCGCTGCGCCCCCGCGTGCAGGAGACCGTCGACCGGCTCCTGGACGCCATGGAGGCCCAGGGGCCGCCCGCCGAGCTGGTGAACGCGTTCGCGCTGCCCGTGCCGTCCATGGTGATCTGCGCCCTGCTCGGCGTGCCCTACGCCGACCACGACTACTTCGAGGAGAGCTCGCGGCGGCTGCTGCGCGGCCCGACCGTCGAGGACACGCAGGCGGCGCGGGACGAACTCGACGACTACTTCTACGCGTTGATCGACCGCAAGCGCCGTGAGCCGGGCGACGGGCTCCTCGACGAGCTGATCCACCGGCAGCTCGCGGAGGGCAAGGTGGACCGCGGGGAACTGGTCGGCCTGGCCACGATCCTGCTCGTCGCGGGCCACGAGACCACGGCGAACATGATCTCCCTCGGTACGTTCACCCTGCTCCGGCACCCGGAGCGGCTGGCCGAGCTGAAGGCGGATCTCGGCGCCGGCCGCCCCCTGGGGCCGTCCGTGGTCGAGGAGTTGCTGCGCTATCTGTCCATCGCGGACGGGCTGCTGCGGCTGGTGAAGGAGGACATCGAGATCGCGGGCAACACGCTGCGTGCCGGTGACGGCGTCGTCTTCTCCACCTCCCTCATCAACCGCGACGACGCGGCGTACACGTCCCCGGACGAGCTGGACTGGCACCGTGGGGCCCGCCACCACCTCGCCTTCGGCTTCGGCGTCCACCAGTGCCTGGGCCAGAACCTCGCCCGCATGGAGCTGGAGATCGCCCTGGGGTCCCTCTTCGGACGGCTGCCGGAGCTGCGCCTGGCGGCGCCCGCCGAGGAGATCCCCTTCAAGCCGGGCGACACGATCCAGGGGATGCTGGAACTCCCCGTGGCCTGGTAGGAGTTGACCATGGCGAACGACATGACGAGCCAGGTGATCCGCGTCGACGGCGACCGGTGTGTGGGCGCGGGCATGTGCGCGCTCACCGCGCCGGGTGTCTTCACGCAGGACGACGACGGTTTCAGCCAGGTGCTGGCGGGCCGCGAGGACGGAGGCGGCGACCCGATGGTGAAGGAAGCCGTGCGGGCGTGCCCGGTGCAGGCCATCAGCGTGGAGGGGACGGCCGGTTAGGCGTCGCGCGGCGCATCCTGCACGGACCGGTCTCCGGGCTCCGTCGACCGCGTGAGGGCAGGGCCGCCGAGGGGCCGGGGCACGGACACGTACCCCCCGGCCTCTCGGCGGCGGCCACTCACACCCGTACGGGGTCGATGCGTGTCCGGCGCCGGTAGTAGTGCACCGTCACCGCGCCCAGCAGCGGGCCCCAGAGGAGCAGCGGGGCATAGGCGGCGTTGAGCAGCCAGATGCCCCAGGGGTCGGCCGCCATCTCCGCGTGCAGGGACGCATAGACGAACAGCACCCCGTAGACCGTCACGACCAGCGCGCCGAGGCCCGCCGCCACGGTCACCGGCAGGACGGGCACCCGGCGCCCGCGCAGGCCGGGGACCCAGCGCGGCCACGTCTCCCCCCAGGTCCGCACCAGCCCGAGGGCGAGGAACCCGAAGACCTCGGCGATCAGGCTGAGGCCGATGAGGGAGAAGGACCCCCAGCCGGGAGCGTTCATCTGGTCGTACTCGGACTGGGCCAGCCCCACGGGGACACCCGCGGCGATGGCGACGCGCCACAGCCCTGAGGGGACGTTGGTCAGGGCGGCCCCGGTGGCAGCGAGCCGGGCCCAACGGGGAACATTCGGTGACGTGTTCATTCTCGGCATGTGATCCACGATGGTGGACCCGGCGCCCCCTGCCATCAGGCCGTGGTTTCCTCCGCCTCCCCCTCGTGGCGGAGAGGCCATGCGCCGGACGGGGCACCGCGGCCGGAGGGTTCAGCCGCGCAGCGTCACCGTGAAGCTCTTGCCGTACGCATGCCGGGTGTCCACGTCGATCCGGGTGCCGCCGGGCTCCCGGCTCACCCGCACCCCCTCGTCCGCGGTGACCTTCCCGAGGCGGCGGCCCCGGAGCAGGACCGTGATCCTGTCCCGGTCCATCGTCGGGTCGGAAACGGCGACGGTGGTGGCCGCGCCGCCGCGGCCCTGGCGGCGCACGATGACGGAGGCCGGTCCCTCGACGCGCAGCCCGGCCGTCTCGTGCCGCCCCGGCGTGAAGGAGTTGGCGGCCGTCATGCCGAGGCCGGAGTGGGAGACGGCCTGGAGGCGCGGTGAGTTGGCGAGGACCTTGAGCGGCCCGTGGTGGTGTGCGCGCAGCCAGTCCTCGGTGGCGTTCGGCACCAACGCGTAGGCGAGGCGCGCCGGCCGGGCCCCGGCGGCCCCGTCGACCGTCACGCCGCACACCGAACGCGTCACGGGGGTATCGGGGTTGGCAGTGCGCACAACCCGGCGGCTGCGGGTGACCCGCTCCAGGGTGACGCGCACCGGCGGGGTGTCGAGGAAGACGTAGCCGACGGCGGTGTTCTGGGTGGCGTTGGCGTAGCGCAGCCGGCGCAGATCCGCCGTGCCGGGGCCGGACCAGGCGCGGCCGTCGCGGCGCGTCCCGGTGAGCGTGACCCGGTCGTCGGGTGCGGCGACGCGGGCGTCGACGGTCGTGGTCACGGCCCGCCCCGCGGCGTCCCCGACACCCGCGGCGAGCACCACGATCTCCTCGTCGAACAGGAACCACGACTTCGTCGCCCGCGCACCCCGGTACACGACGAAGTCGTCGGGGAGCAGGGCCCGGTCTCGGTAGGCGGCGTCGCTTGACTGCACCAGGCCCGCCGCGCCGTACGCCCCGAGGACCGCGCCGCCCGACCAGGCGTTCGTGCCGCGCGGGAAGTAGACGTACGTGTTCTGCGACTCGGAGGACGAGGTGAAGTGGAGGGGGTGGCCGGGGTTGTCGTAGTACGCCTTGCCGTACAACTCGGGTACGGTGCGCCGCTGTTCGACGGGGGCCGTGACACCCGCGAGGCCGTACGGCGAGACCGTCGTGAAGTAGTCGACGCCGTACGCCTGGGTCTGGTCCTGGCCCGACAGGTAGAGGTAGTGCGCGCCGTCGCCCTGGAACCACGGCATGAGGTTCTCGCCGTTCATGTACTCGTACTTGCTGATCCGGTCGGAGCTGCGGGCGAGCGCGAAGGCGTAACCGGGCCTGCGGTGCACGGTCTTGTCCATGGCGTTGAAGGCGACGCTGCGCGCGGCCGGGTTGAGGTCGGCGGGGGGCGGGGAGGCGTCGCCGATGATGTCGGCGTAGCGCACGATGCTGACCGGGGAGACGAAGCGGGCCGGGTCGAGCGGGGTGCGCGAGGTGGCCCTGAGGTGCTTGACGTAGCTCTTGAGGGCGGTGGCCTCGGCGCCGGTCGCGAGGGAGGCGAGGTCGACGACGGCCTCCACGACCACCGCCACGTCGGCGTACCCGGACTCCGTGCGCGCCACGGCCCGGCCCTTGACGATCTCCATCATCCAGCCCTCGAAGATCAGCGGGGCGAAGCCGTCCTTCACCCAGCCGTACACGGTCGCACCAGCTCCTCGCCGTGCGCGAACCCGGTGCCGTCGAGGATCTTGAGGGTCTGCACGACCCGGCTGAGGAGGCCTTTGCCGTACGAGCCCGTGTACGCGACGGAGGCGTGCTGGATGAAGGAACCGTCCGCGTAGTGGCCGTCCGTCACGCCGTGCCGCAGGTGGTAGGGGTCGATGGTGAGGAAGACGGTGAGCTGGTCGGTGAGGGCCTTGCGGATGCGGGCGTCGCCCGCGGCGTCCCCCAGGAGGGCGCCCTGGAGGACGCGGTTGGTGGTGATGTCGGCGAGGTTGGCGCCGGTGTGGAAGCGCGAGTCGAGGTTCACGTCGCCGTCGGTGCCGTTGCGCAGGTAGGCGTCCATGGAGGCGACGTAGGCGCGCACCAGCTCCGGGCGGTGGGCGCGCACCTCGTCCGCGAGCAGGACCAGGGTCTTGCTGATGTGCTGGGAGATGCCGATCTCCCAGTGGAACCAGTTGCCGTAGTAGCCCTTGGACTGGTCGGCGTAGTGGCGCTCGTGGAGCCAGGCCAGGCCGTCGAGCACGCGGCGCTGTACGGCGGTGTCGCCGTACAGTCCGCCTGATCCGGGGGCGCGGGTGGCGAGGGCGGTCTCGTACAGGCGGCGGTAGGCGGTGTTCAGGTTCGCCTCGTCGGTGCCGAGCGCGAGACCGGCGAAGAGTTCGCCCTCGCCCGCGTCGTCCATCGCCTTCAGGTTCGCCCGGGCGGCGCGGTCGACGGCGGCGAGTTTCGCGGCGGTCTCCGGCCGGGCGTTGGACGCGGCGGTCCCGGCGAGGGCCGCCACGGTGTTGGCGAGCAGCTGGGCGCGCCCTTCGCGGCCGTGACGGCGTCCGCGCGGCCCGTGGGGATCACCGCCAGGAGTCCGGCGGCCGACAGGGCGGACAGCAGGCGTCTGCGGGTGATCTCCATGGCGGCCTCCACCCTGCGGCGTACGGGCGTTCTGGTGTTCCTTGCTGCGGGGCGGGCTCGGGCGGGTGTGCATGTGGGTCTTCAGGCGGGCGGAGTCAAGCAGATGCCCCCGGCCGCGACAAGGGTCCCGGCGCCGACGCGCGGACCGCGGTTGATACCGTCCCTCCCCGATCTTGCTGCGGTACACGGGGGAAGGGGAGCACCATGCCCGGGGTGGGCGCGGCGCGACGGCGCACCCGGATCGTCTCCGGCCTGGTCGCCTGGCGGTGGTCGCCTCGTCCGTGACGTGGCTCGTCGTGTCCCGGGCCGAGGACCGCGAGGAACGGCTCGCGGCCAATCAGCGGCAGCTGGCGCGGGCGTGTGCGGGGCTGCTCCCGACGGAGAGGCGTACGTGACGCACGGATCGGGCGGCGAACACCGCGCCCGAAGCCGTCCGCCGCCGACCTGGCCTACGAGCGCACCGCGCTCCAGGAGTTCGCGCGACGCTCGGCCAAGGCACACGACTGCGCCGTGACGAAGCTGCCCTGAGCCGCCGAAAGCCCCCTCACCCCTGCCGGGTGCCGCCGCGTCCCGCGATGTGTGGCGGTGGCTCGATGCCCGGTGGGAGCAGTGGATCGGTGACGGGCGTGCCCCAGGTGGTGGTCAGGGGGAGGTTGCCCGCCCAGATGCCGAGCGCGGCGTCGGGGCCCTCGCCGTCCTCCGGCGGTCCGACGGACGTCTTGACGGAGGCCTCGGCGAGGGAGAGCGCGAGCAGGGTGGTCGCGGCGAGTTCCTTGCGGCTGGGGCGGCGGGCGTAGTCCCATTGGCCGGGCGCCGCGTGCTCGGTGAGCAGGCGCAGGCCGCGCAGTTTCTCGTCGGGGTCGGTCACCTTGCGCGGGACGCCGTGGATCATCGCGCTGCGGTAGTTGACGCCGTGTTCGAACACCGAGCGGGCGAGGACCAGCCCGTCCACGTGGGTGACCGTGACGCAGACCGGCGCGTCCGGGTCGGCGGCCAGGCTGCGGCTGGCGACGGAGCCGTGCAGGAACAGCTCGGTGTCGTCACGGCCGTACACGGTGGGCACGACCATCGGCTGTCCGTCGACGACGACTCCGAGGTGGCAGACGAAGCCCGCGTCCAGGATCGCTTCGAGGTCGGCGCGGGCCAGGCTGCCCTGCTCGCGGAGCCTGCGGTGGCGCGTGCGGTCGGTCACGGGCAGATCCGGGGGCAGCGCCGACGGCTGAGGTCGTCTGTTCACACGGCGACAAGCTACCGATACCGCGCCGCAGTGGCTATATTTCAACGGAATCCGGTTCTCCCGGCGGCCGTTACCGCGCTATCCGCATTCCTGTGCCGCACGCGTCCAAACGGTGCCCGAAGAGTCCATCGACTCCCGCTCCGAAACAATTGTGAGCCCCCGCCCCGGCACGGTCTGATGGAACGCATGGATCTCCGCTCCCCCGAAGACCACCACGAGAACGTCTCCCCCGGCACCGGCAGCCTCCCGCCCCGCGCGTGGTACGCGACGTCGGACGCCCCCGCCCTCTCCCTCAACGGAACCTGGCGCTTCCGCCTCTCCCCCACCGCCGACGCCGAGGACGACACGTTCGCCGCGGGCCACCACGACAGCGGGTCCTGGGACGAGATCACGGTCCCGGGCCACTGGGTCCTCCAGGGCCACGGCGCGCCCCAGTACACCAACCAGCTCTACCCCTTTCCGCTGGACCCGCCGCGGGTGCCCACCGAGAACCCCACCGGCGACCACCTGCGCACCTTCGGCCTCCCCGCCGACTGGCCGGCCACCGGAACCGCGGTCCTGCGCTTCGACGGCGTCGAGTCCTGCGCCCGCGTCTGGCTCAACGGCACGGCACTGGGCGACTTCAAGGGCTCCCGGCTCGCCCACGAGTTCGACGTCGGCGCGCTGCTGCGCCCCGAGGGCAACGTCCTCGCCGTCCGCGTCCACCAGTGGTCCGCCGGGTCGTACCTGGAGGACCAGGACCAGTGGTGGCTGCCGGGCATCTTCCGCGACGTGACGCTGCTGCACCGGCCCGAGGGGTGCGTGGGCGATCACTTCGTCCACGCCTCGTACGACCATCGCGCGGGGACGGGCACGCTGCGGGTCGACGCGGACATCCAAGGACGCGTCACCGTCGCCGAGTTGGGCATCGACGTGGCGACGGCCGAGGAGGTCACCGTGCCCGTCGAGCCGTGGACCGCCGAGACGCCGAGGCTCTACGACGGGGTCCTGGCGACGGCGGGCGAGCGCGTCCCGCTGCGTGTCGGCTTCCGCACGGTCGCCCTGGAGGACGGGCTCATCAAGGTCAACGGACGGCCTCTCCTCTTCCGGGGCGTGAACCGGCACGAGTTCCACCCGGAGACGGGCCGCGCCCTCGACCTCGACACCATGCGCGCGGACGTCCTGCTGATGAAGCGGCACAACGTCAACGCCGTCCGCACCAGCCACTACCCGCCCCACCCCGCCTTCCTCGACCTGTGCGACGAGTACGGCCTGTGGGTCATCGACGAGTGCGACCTGGAGACCCACGGCTTCCAGGCGGTCGGCTGGCGCGGCAACCCCGTCGACGACGACCGCTGGACACACGCGCTCCTGGACCGCGCGGCCCGCATGGTCGAGCGCGACAAGAACCACCCCTCGGTCGTCATGTGGTCGCTGGGCAACGAGTCCGGGACGGGCCGCGGCCTGACCGCCATGGCCGAGTGGATTCGCACACGCGACGGCGGCCGCCTCCTGCACTACGAGGGTGACAGCTCCTGCGCGGACACCGACCTCTACTCCCGGATGTACGCCGATCACGCCGAGGTCGAGCGGATCGGCCGGGGCGAGGACGAGGGCCCCGACAGGCGCCGCGAACTTCCCTTCCTCCTCTGCGAGTACGGGCACGCGATGGGCAACGGCCCCGGTGGCCTCAGTGAGTACCAGCGCCTCTTCGAGACGTACGAGCGGCTCCAGGGCGGCTTCATCTGGGAGTGGATCGACCACGGCCTCGCGCATCCCGCGTACGGCTACGCCTACGGCGGCGACTTCGGCGAGGAGCTGCACGACGGCAACTTCGTCTGCGACGGCCTGCTGTTCCCCGACCGGACGCCGTCGCCGGGCCTCGTCGAGTACAAGAAGGCGATCGAGCCGGTCCGCATCGAGGGCGACGGCCGCGACGGCACCGTCCGCGTCACCAATCTGCACGACTTCGCGGACCTCGCCCACCTGGCCTTCACCTATTCGTACGAGGTGGACGGCGTGAGCGTCGCCGACGGCACCCTGCCGGTGCCCGCGACCGGTCCCGGCGAGCACGCCGAGGTGAGGCTGCCGCCGGCCCCGGAGCACGGCCGGAACGCTGAGACCCGGTGGACGGTGCGGGCGGTGCTGGCCGACGACACGGCGTGGGCGGGGCGCGGCCATGAGGTGGCGTGGGCCCAACTGACCGTATCGGCAGCGGTGTTGCCGCCGCTGCCGGGGGGCGCGGCTCCGGTGCGCGAGGATCGTCACCTCCTCCTCGGTCCGGCCGTGTTCGACGCCCGCGGAGCACTGCTGTCCCTCGGCGGCCGGGAGATCGAAGACCTGCGCCTGGACGTGTGGCGGGCGCCCACCGACAACGACAACGGCATGCCCTGGCGCCCCGAGACCCCGCCCGCCGCGCAGTGGCGGGCCCTCGGCCTCCACCGGATGCGACACCGGTGGACGGGCGTCGAGCTGGGCGAGGACGCCTTGACCGTACGCACTCGGGTGGCGCCCGCGGCGAGCGATCTCGGCCTGCGGGTGGCGTACCGCTGGCAGGCGGACGACAGCCGCCTGCTGCTCACGCTGGACGTGGAGCCGGAGGGCGAGTGGACGGTGCCGCTGCCGCGCGTGGGCATCCGCTTCGGGCTGCCGGGCGCTTCCGGGCCGGTCCGGTGGTTCGGCGGCGGCCCCGGCGAGGCGTACCCCGACACCGGGGCGGGCTCGCGGTCGGCGTCTGGAGGCGGATCTCGACGCCCTGCACACCCCGTACGTCCGCCCGCAGGAGAACGGCGCCCGTCCCGGTCTGCGCTGGGCGGAGGTCGGCGGGCTGCGGATCGACTGCGGTGCCGACCGCCCTTGGTTCACCGCCCGCCGCTGGACCACCGAGCAGCTCGACGCCGCCCGGCACCGCACCGACCTCGCCCCCGGCGACACCGTCTGGGTCAACCTGGACATCGGCCAGCACGGCATCGGCTCCGGGTCCTGCGGTCCCGGAGCCCTGCCGAAGTACCGACTCCACGCCCGCCGGGAACAGCTGCGGGTCACCTTCTCCACCGCCGCGCCGCCCACCCCGGCAGATGCCCGGTAAGCAGGACGCGCCGACAGTGGGAAGGCGTGTCCGATTCCTTCAAGACCCGTCAGCGGGAGGGCTCATAGGCTCGCGGCCATGAAGAGCACATCCACTCCCACGCCCGCCCCCCGGTTCGATCTGATCGGCCTGGTCGTCTCCGACATGGCCGCGTCGCTCGCCTTCTACCGCCGCCTCGGCCTGGAGTTCCCCGAGGGCTCCGAGAGCGCGAGCCGCACGTCGAGGCGGCGCTCCCCGGCGGCCTGCGCATCGCCTTCGACACGGAGGAGACCGTGCGGTCCTTCCACGAGGGCTGGCGTCCGCCCGGCGGCGGGGGGCGGATCGGGCTCGCCTTCCACTGCGGGACGCCGGAGGGCGTCGACACGGCCCACGGGGAGCTGACGGCCGCCGGGTACAAGAGCGAGCTGACGCCCTTCGACGCGCCCTGGGGGCAGCGGTACGCGGTCGTGCTCGACCCGGACGGCAACGGCGTCGACCTCTTCGCGCCGCTAGGAGCCGCCCAGTAGCCCGGTGAGCGACCGGCCCGTCAGCTCCCTGACGTCACGCGCCAGGTGGGCCTGGTCGGCGAAGCCCACCCGGGCCGCGGTGTCCGCGTACGGCAGTCCTTCGCGGGCCAGTGCGAGGGCCCGCTGGAGGCGCAGCACGCGGGCGAGCGTCTTCGGGCCGTACCCGAAGGCGGGCAGCGCACGGCGGTGGAGCAGGCGGGTGTTGACGCCGAGGGCGGCCGCCGTCCCGGCGACGGAGCGGCCGGCGTCCAGGGACCTGACCACCTCCGCGAGGAACGGGTCGGGCGGCCCGGTGTCGGCGGCGCGCCGCATCGCGAGGGCCTCCAGGGCGGCCGTCGGATCAGGCGCGCCGTCCACCCGGTCCGTCAGCGGCGCACCGTCGCCGCGCCCCACAGGTCGGCCAACGCCACGCGCCGATCCCGCAGCTCGTGGGCGGGGACGCCGAGGAAGGCGGGGGCGGTGCCGGGGTGGAAGCGGATGCCGACGTAGCGCGCGCCGGGCTCCGTGGCGCCGGGGACGTACGCACGGGTGTCCGGGCCCGCGACGAACAGCCTGCCCTCCGTCCACAGCAGGTCCATGCAGCCGTCGGGCAGCACGGGGCGGTCGTCGCCGGGTGCGCCGGTGGCCGTGCGCGTCCACACGACGGCGCCGGCCAGCCGGGCCGGCCGCTCCCGGTACGCTCCCTCGTCGCCGGTCTCATGCGCCACGTACGGAAGGCTACGCCGCGCGACCTGACGGGTGCACGGGCTCAGCCCGCAGGAGCACCGCCCCCCGGCGCTTCACTGGCCTGGTGGGGGGAGCCTCCGATGACGTACGTCCCCGATGTCCCGCACGTCGACGACTTCAGGCCCTCGACGGCCGCGACGCGGTGCTCTCCGAGGGGTGCGGGAAGCCCTGGGCCAGGAGCCCACGGGGCCCGGGGCGGAGCCCCCCCCGCACGCCAACGCCGGGGGCCCACCGCGTCACTCCGGAGGCTGCTCCGTGCCGTTCTTCTTCGCGTGCGTCCGCAGCCGGGACGTCACGTCGTCCGGCGGCAGGAAGCGGGACCACCGCTCGGGGAACTCGGAGGGCATCTCCGGGTCGTCGGGGTCGAGTCCCTCGCGCGCGGCGGCCGCGCGGGCGATGACCTCGGCGGCCTGGGCCTCCCTTATGCGGTCGTTGGCGGCGCGCGCCGCGGCCGTGGCGACGGACGGCCAGACACGGTCGATCGCCGCGTTGACGCCCGCGCCCACGAGGACCGCGAAGGCCGAGACGCCGATCCACAGGAGCACGGCGACCGGCGCCGCCAGCGAGCCGTAGATGGTGGGGCCCTCCACCGTGCTGGTGAGGTAGATGCGGAGCAGGAAGCTGCCCAGCACCCACATGGCGAGCGCGATCAGCGCGCCCGGCATGTCCTCGACCCACGGCGAACGCACCGGTACCGACACGTGGTACAGCGTCGTCAGGAAGACCACGGAGAGGATGACGACGACCGGCCAGTAGAGGATCTGGACGACCGTCGTCGAACCCGGCAGCAGTTTCACCACCGCGTCGGGCCCCGCCACCATCAGCGGCAGCGCGACCGAGCCGATGAGCAGCGCCACGATGAACAGGCCGAAGGCGAGGAGCCGGGTCTTGACGATGCCGCGCACGCCGTCGAGGCCGTACATCACCGTGATCGTGTCGATGAAGACGTTGACGGCGCGCGAGCCGGACCACAGGGCGAAGACGAAGCCGATGGAGATCACATCGGGGCGGCCGACCTTCATGACGTCTTCCAGTATCGGCTGCGCGATCTGGCTCACCCCCCGGTCGGACAGGACCGTGCGGGACGCCTCCAGGATGTTGTTCTCGACGCTGGCGATGGTGTTCGCGCCGGTCCACCGGTCGACGTAGGCGAGCAGCCCGATGAGGCTCAGGAGCAGCGGCGGCACGGAGAGCAGCGTGAAGAACGCCGCCTCGGCCGCGAGCCCCAGGATGCGGTACTCGATGCACGAGTTGACGGTGTCCTTGAGCAGCAGCCAGGCGGTCCTGCGCTTGGAGACGTCGCGGTACAGAGCGCGGGCCCGTTTCCAGCGTCCGGAGGGCCGCCCGGGTGTTTCATTTGCCTGGTGCACCTCCTTACCGTAGCGGCATGGCAGCCACCACCCACACAGTGACCAACCAGGCTCCGCCCCTGGTCGGATATGACGTATTCGCGTCCGACCGGGCCCTCGTGGAGGGCGTCGAGCGGCATCTGGACCCGAAGCTCCTCGATTCCGCCCGCGAGGACCTCTCGCTGCTCGGCCGCAGCGCCGGTTCCGTCCAGGCGCAGGAGTGGGGAGCACTCGCCAACGCGTACCCGCCCGTCCTGCGCACCCACGACCGGTACGGCAACCGGATCGACGAGGTCGACTTCCACCCGTCCTGGCACCGGCTGCTCGGCAAGGCGGTCGGCGGGGGCCTGACCACGGCCTGGTCGCGGCCCGGCGGGCATGTGCGGCGCGCGGCCGGGTTCCTGGTGTGGACGCAGGTCGAGGGCGGCCACGGCTGCCCGGTGTCGATGACGCACGCCGCCGTGCCCGCGCTGCGCGCCGATCCGGTGCTCGCCGCCGAGTGGGAGCCGCGGCTGACCTCCACCATCTACGACCAGGGGCTGCGCCCGGCGTCGCAGAAGGCGGGCGTCCTCTTCGGGATGGGCATGACGGAGAAGCAGGGCGGCAGCGACGTACGGGCCAACACGACGTGCGCGGCCGCTCTCTCGGAGGAGGGGACGTACGAGCTGAAGGGCCACAAGTGGTTCTGTTCGGCGCCCATGTCCGACGCCTTCCTGGTGCTGGCGCAGGCCGAGCAGGGGCTGACCTGCTTCCTCGTGCCGCGCGTCCTGGAGGACGGCACGCGCAACCCGTTCGCGATCCAGCGGCTCAAGGACAAGCTGGGCAACCGCTCCAACGCCTCCAGCGAGGTCGAGTTCGACGGGACGTGGGCGCGGCGGGTCGGTGAGGAGGGGCGCGGGGTGCGCACCATCATCGAGATGGTCGCGGCGACCCGCCTGGACTGTGTACTGGGTTCGGCCGCGCTGATGCGGCAGGCCGTCGCGCAGGCGGTGCACCACGCCACGTACCGGGAGGCGTTCGGCGGCAAGCTGATCGACAAGCCGCTGATGCGCAACGTCCTCGCGGACCTGGCGCTGGAGTCGGAGGCGGCCACGACGCTGGCGCTGCGGCTGGCGGCGGCGTACGACGACGGGAGCGAGCAGGAGCGGGCGTTCCTGCGGCTCGCGGTGCCGGCGGCCAAGTACTGGGTGACCAAGCGGTGCACGCCGATGGTCGGCGAGGCCCTGGAGTGCCTGGGCGGCAACGGCTACGTCGAGGAGTCGGGGATGCCGCGGCTGCTGCGGGAGGCGCCGCTCAACTCCATCTGGGAGGGGTCGGGCAACGTCCAGGCCCTGGATGTGCTGCGGGCGCTCCAGCGTGAGCCGCAGGCCCTGAACGCGTTCCTCCAGGAGGTCGGCAGGGCCCGGGGCGCCGATCACCGGCTGGACGGCGCGATCAAGGGCCTGCTGACCGAACTGGCCGACCTGGAGGGCATCGAGGCGCGGGCCCGGCGGCTCGTGGAGCGCATGGCGCTGGTGCTCCAGGGGTCGCTGCTTGTGCGGTACGCGCCCGCGGAGGTGGCCGACGCGTTCTGCGCCTCGCGGCTCGGCGGGGACTGGGGCGCAGCGTTCGGCACGCTGCCGCACAGCCTGGATCTGGCCTCGGTGGTGGAACGGGCCGCTCCGCGGTCCTGACCGCTGACACGGGGGTGGTGCCGCGCCGACACGGCACCACCCCCGCACTTCAGGCCCCTTGAGGAGCATGAACACCGCACGGGCGGTGTGGTGACCAGATTCAGTCACCGCACAGCCGTTCGCGAGAGTTGCATGAGGTTGCAACGTGGACGGCGCCCGACGTCACTTGATTCATCGTCGAACCATCACTGCGGGCCGCGCGCACAAGGCACGATGAGGGGACGCCTCGTACGCACTGGTCTGGCCGGAAAGGACCCAGTGGTGATGAACGCCCCTTCGACGATCGATCTCGCGCGGATCTCCACCATGGACCTCGCGCACGCCGCGCGGCTCCTGAAGGGGGTGCGGGACGCGACGCTCTCCGGGCAGCGCCCGCGCGTCATGCCGCGGCCGGTGATCGGCGAGTCCTGGGGGCGCATGCTGACCGTCGGGGTCGACCCGGACCGCGACGTCCGCTCCCGGCTGCTGAGCGAGGAGGAACTGGAGGAGCGCCGCCGCGCCTCGCCGCTGCTGCCGATCCTGCCGGGGCTGCGCGAGGCCCTGGTGACGGTGGCGGACGCCGCGCAGCACATCATGGTCGTCTGCGACGCGGACGGCCGGGTGTTGTGGCGCGAGGGCAGCTCCGCGGTGCTCCGCAAGGCGGACACGCTCGGTTTTGAACCCGGGGCGGACTGGAGCGAGGGCGTCGTCGGCACGAACGGCGTCGGCACCCCGCTGGTGGTGCGCCGCCCCGTGCAGGTCTTCTCCGCCGAGCACTTCGTGCGGACCCACCACTCCTGGACGTGCACGGGCGCGCCGGTGACCGATCCGCGGGACGGCACGCTGCTGGGTGTCGTCGACGTCAGCGGCCCGCTGCGGACCATGCATCCGGCGACGCTGGCGCTGGTCGACTCGGTGGCCAAGCTCGCCGAGGCCCGGCTGCGCGAGCGGCACGTGGCGGCGCTGGAGCGGCTGCGCGCGGGGGAGGGCCGCCCCGGTCCTCGCGCGCCTGGCGGGCCGGGCCCTCGCCGTGGACGTGCACGGCTGGACCGCCGCGGTGACGGGCATGCCCGCGGCGGACCGGCTGCGGCTGCCCAAGGCCCTCGCGGCGGGCCGCGCCTGGCTGCCCTCGCTGGGCACCTGCCGGGTGGAGCCGCTGCCCGGCGGCTGGCTGCTGCGTCCGGAGGACCCGTGCGAGACGCGGTGCCGCTGCCCGCGACCCGGGTCGTGCTGGACGTGAGCGGGGCGCGCCGGTGGACGCTCGCGATGCTCGGCGGGGCCGCGACTGGACCCACGACCTGAGCCCGCGCCACGCGGAGCTGCTCTACCTCCTGGCCACGCACCGCAAGGGGCGCACCGCGTCGGGCCTGGCGGAGGACATGTTCGGCGAACCGGAGCGTACGGTGACGGTCCGGGCCGAACTCTCCCGGATGCGCCGCTACTTGGGCACTCTGCTCGCCCACCGCCCCTACCGGTTCCGCGAGGACGTCGAGGTGGAGCTGATCCTCCCGGACCACCCCGCGAACCTCCTGCCGCACTCGACGGCGCCGGCGATCCGGCGGGCGAGAAGCGTGGCGGAGCCTTGAGCCCCCTCATGGCGTCCCGCCGCGGGGCCGTGATTCGCTGAGCCCCATGAGTCTCACTGTCACCACGTGGTCGCTGGAGCAGACGTCTCCCACCGATCTGCTGCCCGCCGCCGCGCCCGAGGGCGACGTACGGATCGTGCGCGCCGAAGTCCCTTCGCCCGAGTTCAGCCGGTTCCTGTACGCGTCCGTCGGCGGGGACATCAGCTGGACCGACCGGCTGTCCCTCACCTATGCCGAGTGGCAGGAGCTGCTGGAGCGGCCGGGTGTGGAGACGTGGGTGGCGTACGACAGGGGGACGCCCGCCGGGTACGTGGAACTGGCGGCGCGGGGTGAGCGGGGGGACGCGGCGCCCGGCGTCGTCGAGATCGTCTACTTCGGGCTGCTGCCGGCTTTCCGGGGCCGCGGGATCGGCGGGCACCTCCTCTCGTACGGGGTGGCGCGCGCCTGGGACCTGGCCGAGCGGTGGCCGGAGCTGCCGCCGACCGAGCGGGTCTGGCTGCACACCTGTTCCCTGGACGGGGAGCACGCCATGGACAATTATCTGCGGCGCGGCTTCAAGCTCTTCGACACCAAGGTCGACCAGGAACCGGAGGTGGCCGCTCCGGGCCCCTGGCCGGGGGCCCTGCGCGGCTGACGCACCCCGCCCGCCCCTTTGATCTCTGTGACCCATGACACCCCTGTCCACCATTCGGGACAGGGGTGTCCACATTCTGGATAATGCTGGACTGGGCCGAAAGTCCCGTGACACGCTTCCGTCATGGATCGCACTGGAATTGCCTTGGTGAGTCGGCGTCACGTCGACCTCGGCCGCATGTCCAGCGCCATGTGTCCGGCTCGCTGACCAGCTCAGCACCGCCGCACATCTGATCACTCGACTTCCCCGCTTCCCTCCCTGCGCGGCGCCGCGCGCGCATGTCCGCATGCGCCCGTTTCCGCAGGTCAGAGCTGGCTTTCCGCTGCCCCGAAGGACGTACTCCCATGCCCGCCACCCCAGAGAACCCCGCCCCAGCCACGCCCCGCCGCAAGGCGAGCCGTCACCGCGGCGAGGGCCAGTGGGCCGTGGGTCACTTCACGCCGCTCAACGGGAACGAGCAGTTCAAGAAGGACGACGACGGTCTCAATGTGCGGACACGCATTGAGACGATCTACTCGAAGCGCGGCTTCGACTCGATCGACCCCAACGATCTTCGCGGCCGTATGCGCTGGTGGGGGCTGTACACCCAGCGCAAGCCCGGGATCGACGGCGGCAAGACGGCGATCCTGGAGCCGGAGGAGCTGGACGACGAGTACTTCATGCTGCGTGTGCGCATCGACGGCGGGCGGCTGACCACCGAGCAGCTGCGCGTCATCGGCGAGATCTCCGAGGAGTTCGCGCGCGGCACCGCCGACCTCACCGACCGGCAGAACGTGCAGTACCACTGGATTCGCATCGAGGACGTCCCCGAGATCTGGCGGCGGCTCGAAGCCGTGGGGCTCTCCACCACCGAGGCCTGCGGTGACACGCCGCGCGTCATCCTCGGCTCGCCCGTGGCGGGCATCGCCGAGAACGAGATCATCGACGGCTCCCCCGCCATCGACGAGATCCAGCGCCGCTTCATCGGCAACCCCGACTTCTCGAACCTCCCGCGCAAGTTCAAGTCCGCGATCTCCGGCTCCCCGCAGCTGGACGTCGCCCACGAGATCAACGACGTCGCCTTCGTCGGCGTGCACCACCCCGAGCACGGCCCCGGCTTCGACCTCTGGGTCGGCGGCGGCCTGTCCACCAACCCCAAGCTGGGCGTGCGGCTCGGCGCCTGGGTGGCGCTGGAGGACGTACCGGACGTCTACGGCGGCGTCATCGGCATCTTCCGCGACTACGGCTACCGCCGGCTGCGCAACCGCGCCCGCCTGAAGTTCCTCGTCGCCGACTGGGGCCCCGAGAAGTTCCGCCGGGTCCTGGAGGACGAGTACCTGAAGCGGAAGCTGGCCGACGGTCCCGCGCCCGAGCAGCCCGCCGGGACCTGGCGCGACCACCTCGGCGTGCACCGGCAGAAGGACGGCCGCTTCTACGTCGGCTTCGCGCCCCGCGTCGGCCGCGTGGACGGCGCCACCCTCACGAAGATCGCCGAGGTCGCCGAGGCGCACGGTTCGGGGCGGCTGCGCACCACCGCCGAGCAGAAGATGATCGTGCTCGACATCGAGCAGGGGCAGGTCGACTCGCTCGTGTCCGCCCTGGAGGCGCTCGACCTGAAGGTCAAGGCCTCGCCGTTCCGGCGCGGCACGATGGCCTGCACCGGCATCGAGTTCTGCAAGCTCGCCATCGTCGAGACCAAGGCGCGCGGCGCCTCGCTCATCGACGAACTGGAGCGCCGCGTCCCGGAGTTCGACGAGCCGATCACCATCAACATCAACGGCTGCCCGAACGCCTGCGCCCGCATCCAGGTCGCCGACATCGGCCTCAAGGGCCAGCTGGTCCTGGACGACGACGGCAATCAGGTCGAGGGCTACCAGGTGCACCTGGGCGGCGCGCTCGGCCTCGACGCCGGCTTCGGCCGCAAGGTCCGCGGCCTGAAGGTCACCGCCGACGAGCTTCCCGACTACGTCGAGCGGGTCATCAAGCGCTTCCAGGCGGAGCGCGAGGACGGCGAGCGCTTCGCCACCTGGACCGCCCGCGCCTCCGAGGAGGCCCTGAAGTGAGCGAGCGAGCCGCCCCCTTCCACTGCCCCTACTGCGGCGACGAGGACCTGCGCCCGAACGAGACCGGGCACGGCGCCTGGGAATGCGCGGCGTGCAACCGGGCCTTTCAGCTGAAGTTCCTCGGGCTCCTCGCCCGGGGGGTTCAGCACACCGACGGCGGAGGGGATCAGATATGACGTCCACTCAGACAGTGCGTACGGACGCGGAGTTGAAGGCGCTCGCCGAGCAGGCGGGGCGCGACCTGGAGGACGCGTCCGCGCTGGAGATCCTCCGGTGGGCGGCCGACACCTTCGGCGAGCGGTTCTGCGTGACCTCCTCCATGGAGGACGCGGTCGTCGCCCACCTCGCCTCGCGGGCCAGGCCGGGCGTCGACGTCGTGTTCCTCGACACCGGTTACCACTTCCCGGAGACGATCGGCACCCGCGACGCCGTCGAGGCCGTGATGGACGTCAACGTCATCACGCTGACGCCTCGTCAGAGCGTGGCCGAGCAGGACGCCGCGTACGGCCCGAAGCTGCACGACCGCAACCCCGACCTGTGCTGCAAGCTGCGCAAGGTGCAGCCCCTGGAGGGCGGCCTCAAGGGGTACGCCGCCTGGGCCACCGGGCTGCGCCGTGACGAGTCGCCGACCCGCGCGAACACGCCGGTCGTCGGCTGGGACGAGAAGCGCCGCAAGGTCAAGGTCTCGCCCATCGCCCGCTGGACGCAGGACGACGTCGACGCGTACGTCGCCGAGCACAGCGTGCTCACCAACCCTCTCCTGATGGACGGTTACGGCTCGGTGGGGTGCGCGCCGTGCACCCGCCGTCTGCTGGAGGGCGAGGACGCGCGCGCCGGCCGCTGGGCCGGGAACGCCAAGACCGAGTGCGGGATTCACGGATGACCGCGGCACGACGAGCAGTTCAGGAGAACCACGTGACCGGAGCCACCGTCTGGCTCACCGGCCTGCCCAGCGCCGGCAAGACGACCATCGCGTACGAACTGGCGGGCCGCCTGCGCGAGGAGGGCCGCCGCGTCGAGGTCCTCGACGGCGACGAGATCCGCGAGTTCCTCTCGGCGGGGCTCGGCTTCAGCCGCGATGACCGGCACACCAACGTGCAGCGCATCGGCTTCGTCGCCGAACTCCTCGCGCGCAACGGCGTGCTGGCGCTGGTTCCGGTCATCGCGCCGTTCGCGGACAGCCGTGAGGCGGTGCGCAAGCGCCACCAGGCCAACGGCACCGCGTACCTGGAGGTGCATGTCGCGACGCCGGTCGAGGTCTGCTCCGTACGCGATGTGAAGGGCCTGTACGCCAAGCAGGCCGCGGGTGAGATATCCGGGCTCACCGGGGTCGACGACCCCTATGAGGAGCCCGCCTCGCCCGACCTGCGCATCGAGTCGCAGGACCAGAGCGTGGCGGAGTCCGCCGCGGCCCTGCACACGCTGCTCACCGAGAGGGGTGTCCTGTGAGCGACGCATGCGCGGCCGCCCGGCCGCGGACGACCACGAGTCCCGCGCCTCTGCGCCGTGCAGGCGGAGAAGCGAACGAAAGGGGTGCGGCATGACGACCGTCGCCACGACGACCGGCGAGGGCACCAGCAGCCCCTACGCCCTCAGCCACCTGGACGCCCTGGAGTCCGAGGCGGTGCACATATTCCGCGAGGTGGCGGGCGAGTTCGAGCGGCCGGTGATCCTCTTCTCCGGCGGCAAGGACTCCATCGTCATGCTGCACCTGGCGCTGAAGGCGTTCGCCCCCGCGTCCGTCCCCTTCTCGCTGCTGCACGTGGACACCGGGCACAACTTCCCCGAGGTCATCGAGTACCGCGACCGGGCGGTGGCCCGGCACGGGCTGCGGCTGCACGTCGCGTCCGTGCAGGAGTACATCGACGCCGGAAAGCTGCGCGAGCGCCCCGACGGGACCCGCAATCCGCTCCAGACCGTGCCGCTCACCGAGAAGATCCAGAGCGAGAAGTTCGACGCGGTCTTCGGCGGCGGACGGCGCGACGAGGAGAAGGCGCGCGCCAAGGAGCGGGTGTTCTCGCTGCGGGATGAGTTCTCGCAGTGGGACCCGCGCCGCCAGCGCCCCGAGCTGTGGCAGCTCTACAACGGCCGCCACGCCCCCGGCGAGCACGTCCGCGTCTTCCCGCTGTCCAACTGGACCGAGCTGGACGTGTGGCAGTACATCGCCCGCGAGGACATCGAGCTGCCGCAGATCTACTTCGCGCACGAGCGGGAGGTGTTCAAGCGCTCGGGGATGTGGCTGACCGCGGGCGAGTGGGGCGGCCCCAAGGACGGTGAGACCGTGGAGAAGCGGCTGATCCGCTACCGCACGGTGGGCGACATGTCCTGCACCGGCGCCGTCGACTCCGACGCCACCACGCTGGACGCCGTCATCGCCGAGATCGCCGCCTCCCGCCTGACCGAGCGCGGGGCGACCCGGGCCGACGACAAGCTGTCCGAGGCCGCGATGGAAGACCGCAAGCGCGAAGGGTACTTCTAATGAGCACGTCCACCGAGCAGTTCGCCGACGTCTCGGCGACCACACTGCTGCGCTTCGCGACCGCCGGGTCCGTCGACGACGGCAAGTCCACCCTGGTCGGGCGGCTCCTGCACGACTCCAAGTCGGTCCTCACCGACCAGCTGGAGGCCGTCGAGCGCGTCTCCGCCAGCCGCGGCGCCGACGCGCCGGACCTGGCGCTGCTCACCGACGGCCTGCGCGCCGAGCGCGAGCAGGGCATCACCATCGACGTGGCCTACCGCTACTTCGCCACCGCCCGGCGCCGGTTCATCCTCGCCGACACCCCCGGGCACGTGCAGTACACCCGGAACATGGTCACCGGTGCGTCCACGGCCGACCTCGCCGTCGTCCTGGTCGACGCCCGCAACGGCGTCATCGAGCAGACCCGCCGCCACGCCGCGGTCGCCGCCCTGCTGCGCGTCCCGCACGTCGTCCTCGCCGTCAACAAGATGGACCTCGTCGCGTACGAGGAGCGGGTCTTCGCCGAGATCGCCGAGGAATTCACCGCGTACGCGGGCGAGTTGGGCGTCCCGGAGATCACCGCGATCCCCATCTCCGCGCTGGCCGGCGACAATGTCGTCGAGCCGTCCGCCAACATGGACTGGTACGGCGGCCCCACCGTCCTGGAGCACCTGGAGACGGTCCCGGTCAGCCAC
Source organism: Streptomyces huasconensis (assembly GCA_004010275.1). Lineage (GTDB taxonomy): Bacteria > Actinomycetota > Actinomycetes > Streptomycetales > Streptomycetaceae > Streptomyces > Streptomyces huasconensis. The sequence goes on along the minus strand of RBWT01000018.1, from coordinate 34,538 downwards.
GACCTGACCTCGTGCCACGCACGGCTGCCCGTGCAGTACGTGATCCGCCCGCAGACCGCCGAGCACCCCGACTACCGCGGCTACGCGGGGCAGATCGCCGCCGGCACCTTCCGCGTCGGCGAGTCGGTCACCGTCCTGCCCTCGGGCCGCACCTCGAAGATCACCGGGATCGACCTGCTGGGCAAGGCGGTGGACGTGGCGTGGACGCCGCAGTCGATCACCCTGCTCCTGGAGGACGACATCGACATCTCACGCGGCGACCTGATCGTGCCGAGCGGGGACACCCCGCCGACCTCGCAGGACATCGAGGCGACGGTCTGCCATGTCGCCGACACGCCGCTCAACGTCGGCCAGCGGGTGCTGCTCAAGCACACCACCCGCACGGTCAAGGCGATCGTCAAGGAGATCCCCTCGCGGCTGACCCTGGACGACCTCTCCCAGCACCCGGAGCCCGGCCGGCTCGTCGCCAACGACATCGGGCGCGTGAAGGTCCGTACCGCCGAACCGCTCGCGCTCGACTCCTACGCGGACTCGCGGCGCTCCGGGTCGTTCCTCCTGATCGACCCGGCCGACGGCACGACGCTCGCGGCGGGCATGGCGGGCGAGGCGTTCGCCACCGCCGCCGAAGAGGCCGCCCCGGCCGCGGACGACGAGGGCTGGGACTTCTGACATGGCCCGCCTCGACATGTTCTCGACCTTCGCGAAGGAGGGCGGCCGCATCGGCAGCGGCGCCCTCGGCAGCGGGCAGGGCGGGGTCGCGCGATGTGCGCGCTGACGTACGCGCACCGCCTGCGCGCCCACGGCCACCCCGTCCTGCGGGGTGGCCCCGTACGACGTACGCGAAGACGAAGACCTGCCGACCTCCCGGCCACGACCTGACGGCGTGCGCCCGGGCCGACGAGAGGAACACCTCCCGTGCCTGCACCACGCATCCGACGCGCCGCCCTGCTGGCGCTGCCCCTGCTGGCCCTGACACTCGGCGCCTGCGGCTACGGCTCCGAGTCGGTCGAGAACGAGGGCAAGGCCGAGATCGCCGCGGGCGCGAAGAAGATCGACGGCCTGGACAGCGTGCGGATCGGCTACTTCCCGAACCTCACCCACGCCACCGCCCTTGTGGGCAACCGTGAGGGGCTCTTCCAGAAGGAGCTGGGGGGCACGGAGGCGAAGTACTCGCAGTTCAACGCGGGTCCCTCGGAGATCGAGGCGCTGAACGCCGGTTCGATCGACATCGGCTGGATCGGCCCCTCCCCCGCCATCAACGGCTACACCAAGTCGGCGGGGAAGAACCTGCGCATCATCGGCGGTTCGGCCTCCGGCGGCGTCAAGCTCGTGGTGAACCCCAAGAAGATCAAGTCCCTGGACGACGTCAAGGGCAAGAAGATCGCGACACCGCAGCTCGGCAACACCCAGGACGTGGCGTTCCTCAACTGGATCGCCGAGCGCGGCTGGAACGTCGACGCGCAGAGCGGCAAGGGCGACGTGTCGGTGGTCCGCACCGACAACAAGATCACCCCCGATGCCTACAAGTCCGGCTCCATCGACGGCGCGTGGGTGCCCGAGCCCACCGCGTCCAAGCTGGTCGCCGAGGGCGGCGAGGTCCTCCTCGACGAGGCGGACCTGTGGCCGGACAAGAAGTTCGTGATCACGAACATCATCGTGAAGCAGAGCTTCCTCAAGGAGCACCCGAAGGCCGTCGAGGCCGTGCTGCGCGGCGCGGTGAAGACCAACGCGTGGATCGAGAAGAACCCCGGCAAGGCGAAGGCCGCCGCGAACGCCCAGCTCAAGGCGGACTCCGGGAAGGCGCTGCCCGCCGAGGTGCTCGACCCGGCGTGGAAGTCCATCCGGACGACCGACGACCCGCTGGCCGCGACGCTGGAGGCGGAGGCGGACCACGCGGTCAAGGCCGGCCTCCTGGAGAAGCCGGATCTGCGGGGCATCTACGACCTCCGGCCGCTGAACAAGGTCCTGCGGGCCGCGGGCAAGTCCCCGGTCGACGACGCCGGCCTCGGCGTCAAGTAGCCCGTACACCACAGACGTCGAGTTCCCGAATCCCCGAATCCCCGAGTTCCCGAGTTCCTGAGTTCCCAGGAGGTGACGACCATGGCGACCGCTCTCGCCAAGGCCGCGGAGGACATCAGCCCCGCGACCACGCACGCCGCCAGGATCGAGCACGTCTCGAAGTCCTTCGGCGGACCCGCCGGGTCACAGCTCGTCCTCGACGACATCACGCTCGATGTCGCGCCGGGCGAGTTCGTCACCCTCCTCGGGGCCTCGGGCTGCGGGAAGTCGACGCTGCTCAACCTGGTCGCCGGGCTCGACAAGCCGTCGGCGGGCGCCATCACGACCGACGGCCGCCCGGCCCTGATGTTCCAGGAGCACGCGCTCTTCCCGTGGCTGACCGCGGGCAAGAACATCGAACTCGCCCTGAAGCTGCGCGGCGTGCCGAAGGCGGAGCGCCGCCCGCGGGCCGAGGAACTGCTCGAACTGGTGCGGCTGCACGGCGCGTACCGCAAGCGGGTGCACGAGCTGTCCGGCGGCATGCGTCAGCGCGTGGCGCTGGCGCGTGCCCTGGCGCAGGACAGCCGGCTCCTGCTGATGGACGAGCCGTTCGCGGCGCTCGACGCGATCACCCGCGACGTGCTGCACGACGAGCTGACCCGGGTCTGGAGCGAGACGAACGTCTCGGTCCTCTTCGTCACGCACAACGTCCGCGAGGCCTGCGCCTCGCCCCAGCGCGTGGTGCTCCTCTCGTCGCGTCCCGGCCCGGTGGCGCACGAGTGGCGGGTCGGCATCCCGCACCCGCGCCGCATCGAGGACTCCGCCGTGGCGGAACTGTCCGTCGAGATCACCGAACAACTGCGTGGGGAGATCCGCCGCCATGGCCAGCACTGAGACGACCGGTCCGGATGCCGGGACGATGGCGCCCGGGGGCGCGCGCAAGCAGCCCGCGGACGGCCAGGACCTCGCCGGCCTGGAGGCGGCCTCGACGCCCTGGAGACGGCCGCCGGGCCCGCCCGCACGCCGGTGCGCCAGGTCCTGACGCAGAAGGTGCTGCCGCCGCTCACCGCGGTGCTGCTGGTCCTGGTGGTCTGGCAGGCGCTGGTCTCCTTCGACGTCGTCGACGACCCGAGCAAGCTGCCGTCGCCGTCCGCGGTGTGGGACGAGGTGCGCGACGCGTGGCTTGCGGGCACGCTCCTCGACTACATCTGGACATCCGTCTCACGCGGCCTGCTCGGCTTCCTGCTCGCCCTGGTGATCGGCACGCCGCTCGGCCTGATCGTCGCCCGGGTGCGGTTCATCCGGGCCGCGATCGGCCCGATCCTCTCCGGACTCCAGTCGCTGCCGTCGGTGGCGTGGGTGCCGCCCGCGGTGCTGTGGCTGGGCCTGGAGAACAAGATGATGTACGCGGTGATCCTGCTCGGCGCGGTGCCCTCCATCGCCAACGGGCTGGTGTCGGGCGTCGACCAGGTGCCGCCGCTGTTCCTGCGCGCGGGCCGCACGCTCGGCGCGAGCGGGCTGCGGCACACCTGGCACATCGTGCTCCCGGCCGCGCTGCCCGGCTATCTCGCGGGCCTCAAGCAGGGCTGGGCGTTCTCCTGGCGCTCGCTGATGGCCGCCGAGATCATCGCGTCCTCGCCGGAGCTGGGCGTGGGCCTCGGCCAGCTCCTGGAGAACGGCCGCAACGCCAGCTCCATGCCGATGATCTTCCTCGCCATCTTCCTCATCCTGATCGTCGGCATCGCCGTCGACCTGCTCATCTTCAGCCCGCTGGAGCGGCGCGTGCTGCGCGGCCGCGGGCTCCTCGTGAAGAGCTGACCCGCCATGCGCCGCGCCACTGTCGCCCCGCACCGCCCCGTGCTCCTGGTCATCGCCCACGGCAGCCGCGACCCGCGGCACGCCACGACCGTGCACGCGCTGGCACGGCGGGTGCGGTCGCTGCGCCCGGGGCTGCGGGTGGAGACGGCCTTCCTGGACTTCAACACCCCTTCCGTCCCGGCCGCGTTGGAGCGGCTCGCGGCGGAAGGCATACGGGACGTCGTGGCGCTCCCTCTCCTCCTGACGCGCGCGTTCCACGCGAAGGCCGACATCCCGTCGGTGCTGCGGGAGGCCCCCGCCTCCCTGCGCGTCCGCCGGGCACCGGTCCTCGGCCCGTCGCCCCTGCTCCTGTCCGCTCTGGAGCAGCGGCTGTACGAGGCGGGGCTCGACCCCGCCGACAAGTCCTCGACCGGGGTCGTGCTGGCCTCGGCGGGGTCCTCCGACCCGGAGGCGATCGCAGTGATCGCTGATATCGCGCGGGAGTGGCGGCACACCGGTTGGTGCGCCGTGCGGCCTGCGTTCGCCTCCGCATCCCTGCCGCGCACGGAAGACGCGGTGCGCGCGCTGCGCGACGTACCGGGGGTGCGGCGGGTGGCCGTCGCGCCTTATGTCCTCGCGCCCGGCTTCCTGCCGGACCGCATCGCGCGGGGCGCCACCGAGGCCGACGTACTGGCGGACGTGCTCGGCCCCGCGCCGGCGGTGGCCCGGCTGCTCGTGCGGCGCTACGACGAGGCGTACGCGCCGGACACCTGCCCTGTTGCTCCTCTGGCGCGGATTCCCGCACTGGCCTAGCTTGTGGGTTCATGACCCCGAGTCGTTCCCGCACGCTCTGGCTGCGGACCGAACCCCTGCACGCGGTGATCTACTTCGACGAGCGCTGCCGCCGCCTCGGCCGGGCGGTGGGCCTCAAGGGCTTCTGGATGGGGTACTTCGCCGCCCGCACCGCGCCGATGGGCCGCGTGGGGCCCGGTGTCGCCACGGCGGCGCTCGGTGTCTTCGCGCCGGCCATGGTGGCGCGCGCCCTGCCGTCGGCCTGGGAGTACGCCTCACCGGACCGCGTGGTCGAGGAGCGGGCCCGCCTGGCGGCGCGCGCGCTGCGCCAACTGGTGCCGGACATCGCGGTGTTGACGACCTCCGCCAACGGCCCTCTGACGGCCCTGGTCGAGGAGGCTCCCCCACTGGCCCGTCCGCTCTTCGCCGCCAACCGCGACCTGACGGACCGCGTGGACCCGGTCGAACGCCTCTGGCAACTAGTCACGTGCGTACGGGAGTTCCGCGGCGACGCCCACATCGCGGTCCTCGCCGACCACGGCCTGGACGCCCGCGAGGCCCTCGCCCTGGCCGCCGCGACCGGCCGGGTCGACGCGTCCCGCATCCGGCAGGACCGCGGCTGGACCGAGGAGGAGTGGCACACCGCGGCGGACCGCCTGCGCGGCCGGGGCCTGATCGACGCGGCGGGCCGGGTGACCGAACGGGGCCTGACGGAACGCGAGTCGGTGGAGGACGACACGGACCGCCTGACGGACCGCCTCCTGCGCCCCCTCCCCACCCCCACGACGGACACCCTCCTGAAGGCCCTCCACCCGGCGTCCCGCGCCATCGTGAACTCCGGCATCATGCCGTTTCCCAATCCGATCGGGTTGCCGCGGGTGGTGGGGTGAAAGGCGCGGCCCGGTGACCACAGGGCGCGGTGAAACCGCTTGCCCCGGCCCGTCCCTCCCCCTACCGTCTCGCGGATGACACCCGAACTGCGGTCCGAACGTCTCTTGCTCTCGGCTTATGTCGCCGCCGATGAGCCGCACTTTGTCGCGCTGTTCCAGGACGCGGCGGTGGGCCGCTGGTTCGGGGACGGGGTGCAGAGTGCCGCCGAGGACCGGGCTCTGTTCGGGCGGATATTCAGTCTCGTCTACGCCGAGGAGCGCTTTCCCGTCTGGGCGGTTCGGTACGCGGGGCGCTATGTGGGGCACGCCGAGATCAAGCCCTCCCCGGAGAGCTGGCTCGACGGTCACGAGATCGTCTACGGGCTGACCAGGGAGAGCTGGGGGCTCGGGCTCGGGACCGAGCTGGCGCAGCTTTTGACGGCGTACGGCCACGAGACGCTGGGGCTCGCCGAGGTGCACGCGACCGTGGACTCGGAGAACACCGCCTCCCTCGCCGTCCTCAAGCGGCTCGGCTACACGCAGGACCGTACGGTGCCCGAGGACAACGGCAGGACCACCCTGCTGCTCACCTCCCGGCCGGCCGCGCCGCCGCCCGTCGGCGGCTGAGACCGCCCCGCGCCTCTCAGCCTTCGGTGAACGGCGTCCCCTGGTGGAACCAGAGCCGCCACCCGTCGTCCGTGCGTCGCCACAGTGAACTGCGGTGCGCGTGGCGGCCGTTGTCGTCCGTGTCGAAGGTGAGGTGCACCAGGTCGTCGGCGAGCTGGACGCCCCGCATGTGCGAGGTCGTCGTGGGGCGGCTCGCGGGCTCGGGGGCGGCCGCGAGGACCCGTACGATCGAGTTCCGGTCCCAGCGTGTCCCGGATGCCCCGAACTCGGTGAACTCGGGGTGCAGCAGCGCCCCGAAGAGGTCGGGCGAGGCGCGCACCTCGGGGTCCAGAAGGCGCAGTTCGCCCTCGATGGCGGCTGCCACGGCGGGGGTACGGTCAGTCACGGGTCATCTCCACGAGCCGGGTGACGGTGTTCCAGTTGCGGGTGGTGGCGACGAGGCCCTTGGTCAGGCCGGGCCGCGAGAGCTGTGCGGCGAGCTTGGAGCGGCCGAGCCCGTCGGGCGCGTAGAGATAGAGGACGCGGTCGCCGAGTCTGAACTCCTCGGGCAGGTACGCGCTTTGGTCTATGGTGTCAAAACGTTCCGCGTCGACCGGTGCGGAGAAGTAGGTGACGTGGAGCTGCTTGGCCTCAAGGGTGGCAGCCGGGAAGGGGCAGGCGTCCGCCACCGCCCGCAGATACGCGCCGTCCCGCACCAGGACATCCACGGCGAAGCCGAACTCCTCCGCGATCGCCGCCCCGAGCTGCGCCGCGAGCGACTCCTCGTCCCCGTGGGCCGCCGTGAAGACGGCGTTGCCGCTCTGCAGATACGTCTGTACGCCGCCGTGCCCGAGCCCCCCCAGGAGCACGCGGAGCCGGGCCATCGGCACCTTCTTGTGGCCGCTCACGTTGATGCCGCGCAGCAGCGCCGCATATGTCTTCGTCACCATGCGCACACGATAGAGCGCCGCCGTGCCCCGTGGGGGTGGGCACGACGGCCGCGGCTCAGCGGGTGCCGAGGGTCACTCGACGACCTTCAGGAGCTTGTTGGGCGTGCCCCCGCTCGGGTTGGTGATCTTGTCGGGGGTGGCGCCGTCGGTCAGGGCCTTGGCGACGTCGGCGGGCTTGGCGTCCGGGTGGGCGGCGACGTAGATGGCGGCGGCGCCCACGACGTGCGGGGTCGCCATCGACGTACCGGAGATCGTCTTGGTGGCGTCGTCACCGGTGTTCCAGGCGGACGTGATGTCCGAGCCCGGGGCGTAGATGTCCACGACGGAGCCGAAGTTGGAGAAGTCCGACTGCTGGTCGTCCTTGGTGGAGGAGGCGACGGTGATGGCCTCCTTCACGCGGGACGGGGAGCCCTGGGAGGCGTCGGCCGACTCGTTGCCGGCGGCCACCGCGAAGGTCACGCCCGAGGCGATCGCCTTCTGGACGGCCGCGTCGAGCGCCTCGTCCGCGCCGCCGCCGAGGCTCATGTTGGCGACGGAGGGGCCCTGGTGGTTCTTGGTGACCCAGTCGATGCCCGCGACGACCTGTTCGGTGGTGCCCGAGCCGTTGTCGTCGAGCACGCGGACGGCGACGATCTTGGCCTTCTTGGCCACGCCGTGCGCCTCACCGGCGATGGTGCCGGCGACGTGCGTGCCGTGGCCGTTGCCGTCGTCGGCGTTGTCGTCGTTGTCGATGGCGTCGAAGCCGGAGACGGCGCGGCCGCCGAAGTCCTTGTGGCTGACGCGGACACCCGTGTCGATGACGTACGCGGTGGCGCCCTCACCGGCGGCGTCCGGGTAGGTGAACTTCTTGTCGGCCGCGGTGTCCGCCTGGTCGATGCGGTCCAGGCCCCACGAGGGCGGGTTGTCCTGGGTGGCGTCGATGGTGAACTTCTTCGACTGGACGACCTTGCCGACGGCCGGGTCGGCGGCCAGGCGCTTGGCCTCGGTCTCGCTCAGGCCCTTGGCGGAGAAGCCGTTGATCGCGGAGGAGTAGTTCCGCTTCAGCTCGCCGCCGTACTCCTCGGCGAGGTCGGACTTGGCGTTCTTGTCCGCCTTCTCGTCGAGCATCACGATGTAGCTGCCGGCGACGGCGCCCTTGGCGTCCGCGCCGTAGACCTTGCCCTCGGCGGGGGTGGCCGCGCCGGCGAAGGAGGTGGCGAAGACGGTCACACCGACCGCGGTGGCGGCGGTGGCTATCGCGGCGGTGAGCTTCATCGTGCGGGCACGCTTGTGTGTTGCCATGAAGAGGGGTCTCCTCAGTGCTGTGTGGGGGGTTGTGGGGGGTTATTCAGATGTTCGGCTGTTCCGTCGGGCGCGTATTGCCACGACAAGTTCATCGCGACGCGCCCTGACGCCCGGAAGATCTCCGGGTGTTGGGACGAAACCCTGACCGATTGACGCGCGCAGATCAATACCTACATGCAGCTGTGACTTGTTCAACAAGGTTCTGTAATCACAAACCGGTTGCGGTCGCTACGGAACGGACATCCGGGGACCCACTCGCCCCAACTCCGGGTCACACCAAGCACTTTGCGCCAAGCACTTTGCGCCATACGGGCGATGCCGGGCTGCCGGGGGAAGTCCCCCGGCAGCCCGGCATCGCACCGGCTCCGCAGACCGCACCGGCCGCACCGGCCCGGCACGGTCAGACTGCGACCGGCACCTTCTGCTCCTCGAAGGAGTCGATGGTGCGCGTGAAGTCCCGGGTGGAGAGCAGCAGCTTGTAGATGATGGCGAGCTCGAAGACGAGAAGGAGCGCGCCGGACACGATCGTCGCGGGCATCACCACATCGAACAGCGGGCCGATCATGAAGACGCCCATCTGGAACTCGATGCCGCTCACCAGGTGCGCGCGGATGCGGTGGCGCAGCAGGAAGGAGCGGGCCCGCAGATAGGCCGGGAACTTGCGCCGGAACTCCTGGTGCAGGTCGATCACCTGCGGCTTGCGGGCCACCGGTGCCGCCTCCCCGTCGGCACCGGCGTCCTCGGGCGCCTGCGGGTCGTGTGGCGCCTGCGTGTCGTAGGGCGCCTGCGGGTCATAGGGCGCCTCGCCCGCGGCCCGCTGGAGGTCCTGCTCGATGTCCGCCGAGGGGTTGTCCCGCAGCAGGTCCTCCATGAAGGCCAGCTCCGCCTCGTTCTGCGCGCGCCGCGCGACGCCCGCATGCGGGCCTTGATCTGCTTGCGCATGGTGTGGCGGATCTTGAAGATCTCCAGCGAGTTGATGTACCGCAGGGTGTCGAGCGCGACCACGGCGAGCGCGAGCCAGATGTACAGGGTGTCGCCCGTGCGCTCGTACTGGCCGCCCATGAGGGCGACGCCGCACACCATGACGCGGATGCGATCGAAGACGAAGTCGAGCCAGGCGCCGAAGACCGAGCCCTGCCCGGTGAGGCGGGCGACCTTGCCGTCCATGCAGTCGAGAATGAAGCTCAGGTGGTAGATGACGGCGCCGAGGGCGAGCCACTTCCAGTCGCCGAACGCGAAGCACGCGGCGGAGCCGAGACCGAGAAGGAACGCGCCCCACGTGATCTGGTTGGGCGTGATCCTCGTGTACCTCGCGGTGAACCGCACGAGCGGCGTGGCGACCGGGTCGACAAGCAACACGGTCCACCACGCGTCGCGCTTCTTCTGAGTGATGCGACGCACCTCGGCGAGGGGCGGTATATCTCGACGCATGGGGGTCAACTTCCTGGCGTTCGACGAAAGTTCATCTCACGCTAAGGAGGGTTTCGCCCAAGGAACAAGATCTACGGAGTGCAACCTTTCACCGGGGGTAACGGTCAACCTTTCGAATCGAGTCCATGGCCATTCCAGGACATTGGTGCGTTACCAGAGCGTTATCGAATGACGGGAACGGCCAACTACATTACGGAGCGTCAGTCGAGGCAGAGTCGCGAGGCGTCCCGTCAGGACCGCGTCGCGGGGTGATCCGTCAGGGCCGCGTTGCCGGGTGAACGTCAGGGCCGCTCGGCCCGTGCCTTCGCCTGCGCCAGCTCCGCCTCGATGAGGTCGGCCGCCATCCGTGTCCCGCCCTCCGCCGCCATCGACTCCTGGATGACGGCCAGCTTCCGGGCGACCTCCGCGTCCTCGACCAGGGCGAGCACCGCCTCGCGCAGGGCCTCGGCGGTCGCCTCCTCCTTCGGCAGATGCCGGGCGACACCGAGCCCCTGCAACATGTCGGCGTTGCTGAACTGGTCGGTGGCATGCGGCACGGCCACCATCGGGGTCGCGGTGGCGAGCCCCTCCTGGCTGCCGCCCGCGCCGGCGTGGGTGATGAACGCGTCCGCCTTCCTGAGGACCGCCAGCTGCGGCACCCACGGGTGCACTTCCACGTTCGCGGGCAGTTCGCCGAGGTCGCCCGCGTCGACGTGCTTGCCTATCTGGAGCACCATGTGCCAGCCCGGCAGGTCCCCGAAGGCCTTGACGCACTCGCGGTAGAAGTCGGGCTGCTTGGTGAAGGCCGAGCCGAGCGAGACGAGGAGCACCTTCCGCGCGTCGGCGGGCCGCTGCCACTCCCCCTGCTCCGCGCGCTCGCCCTGGCAGGCGCCGACGAAGGTGTGCACACTCTCGTCGACCCGGTCGGGGAACGGCTGGAGCGCCTTCGGGATCAGCACCAGGGAGCGTGGGGGCCGGCCGACGAAGGAGTCGGGGACTTGGGTGATGCCGTTCTCCGCGAGCCAGGAGGCGAAGCGCGCCAGGTAGGCCCGGCCGCGTTCGGAGGCCTTCAGCTGCGCCTGCATCGGCGCGGCGACTTCTTCCTCGTATCCCTCCCAGGCGACGAGGTTCGGCGAGAGGGAGATCTCGGGGACGCCCCAGCGGCGGGCCAGGACACGTGCCGGGTAGGACGTGATGTCGTACAGGACGAGGTCGGGTTCGTCGCCCTCATAGGCGCGGGCCAGCTCCGGCAGCGTCCGGATCGCGTCGGTGAGGAACGGTTCGAGGTTGTCGACCAGTTCCGTGCCCCAGGCCTCCGGGTCGTCGTCCGGTGACGGGAGGGTCGTCTCGTAGGGTCTGGGCTCGGCGCCGGACTCGGCGACCTTCGCCGCGAAGACGTGCGGGATGGCGTACGTGACGCGGTGGCCGCGGGCGACGAGTTCCCGGATGACTTCCAGGCTCGGGTTCACGTGCCCGTGGGCGGCGATCGAGAACATGGCTATGTGGGCAGGGCGAGGCGTGGTCATGCGCCCACCTTAGCGAGACGAGACGTCTCGTGCAATTCTTTTGACGCCCCGCACCCCCCTACTCGGCCTCCACCTCGCGCTCCGCGGCTGCGTTGTAGCGCAGCAGATACCCCGCGAACTGCGCCAGGTCGGGCCCGCTCCACTCCGCCAACCGCTCCTGGAACGCCACCCGGCGAGCGGCGCCGACCTGCGCCAGCACCTCGTGGCCGCGTTCGGTGAGGTGCAGTACGTGCACCCGGTGGTCGGCCGGGTCGAGCCGCCGCTCGACGAGACCGGCCTTCTCCAGCGCCCCCGCCTGCCGGCTGATCGTCGACTTGTCGAGGGTGTAGTGCGCGGCCAGATCCGTGGCCCGGCAGCCGCCCTGGTACTCCAGGTGGCCGAGCAGCGTGAAGGAGACGAGTGACAGCTCGGGGTGCATCCGGGCGGCGGTGGCACGCGCCCGCCGGGCGAAGGCCGTCATCTCCCGCTGGATGATCTCGATGGAGTCGTCCCGCGCCCCGCCGCCTGACCCGGACCTGTCCCGCTCGGTCACGATTTCTCCCTCTCCCTAGATGGTTGTAGAGTACAACATAAGGAAGAGTTGCATATACCAACCATCGGCCTGGCCGATCCGCCTTGCCTATTTGCCGCACCCAACTGCCGTGCCCATCTGTCCCGACCACCCGAACCGGAGTGCTCCATGTCCGCCACCGCGGAAGCCGCCCCCCGAACACGCGACGTCCTGCGTCACGTACTCCTCCACCTCGTGACGCCCTCCTCATGTGCCTCGGCATGGGCCTCGCGTACATGGGCGCCTTCGTCACTCCCGAGCCGAACGACATGCCGGTCGCCGTCGTCGGCTCGGGGCCGCAGGCCAAGGTCCTCGCGCAGACCGTCGAGGACAAGGCGGGCGACGCGCTCGACGTGCGCACGCTCCCCGACCGCGAGCACGCCGTCGACGCGCTCAGTCCCTGGACATCGCCGGGGCCTTCGTGCCCGACGCCAAGGCGCCCGAGCTGATCGTGGCCTCCGCCGGGTCCGACATGAGCGCGTTGGCGGCGCAGAAGATCTTCACGCCGATCGCGGCGAAGCAGGGCGCCCCGCTGAAGGTCACCGACGTGGCGGCGCCGGTCGCCGACGACCCGACGGGGCAGGGCCTGTTCTTCCTGCTCGTCGCCGTCAGCATCGGCTCGTACGCCTCCGTCGCCGTACTCGGCGCCGCCGGGGCGGGGCTGCGGATGCGGGCCCGCGCGGGCCTGGTCGTGGGGGTCTCCTTCGCCGTCAGCCTGATCGGCGCGGCGCTCGCGGGGCCGATCTTCCACCTGGCGCACCAGGGCCTGTGGGGCGTGTGGGCGATGTGCTGGCTCTACTCGGCCGGGGTCCTCTTCATCGGCGTAGGCCTGCACACCTTCCTCAAGCGCTGGACGACGCTGACGATGATGGTGCTGTTCGTGATGCTCAACTTCACGACGTCCGGCGGCCTGTTCCGGCCCGAGCTGCAGAACGGCTTCTTCGGCTCACTGCACGCGTTCTGGAACGGCGCGGGCTTCGTCGAGGGCATCCGCAGCCACCTCTACTTCGGCGGCCACGACCTCGGCTCGCACGTCTGGACGCTGACCGGCTGGCTGGCGCTCGGGCTGCTGCTCGTCGCCGTCGCGGGACTCTGGGAGCGGCGCGGGCGCGGGGCGGCGGCCTCCCGCGCGGCGGAACAGGAGGACCCGGAGGAGGAGATGGAGGAGTCGGTCGGGGTGTGACGACTCCGGCTCCCCACCGGCGGTCGCATCAGGACCCCGCCAGGCGCGTACGTCACGCTGCCGCTGTCCGACAGCCGCGTCGGGCGCGGCAGCGCGTGCCCGGCAGACCGTGGGCCCGACCGTGTCCGTACGACCGTCAAGCGTGCCTGTAAGAGCGCCAGGCATGCGCCGAGGGGGCACGGGGAGCCCGGTAGGCCCGGGTAGGCCGGGTAGCCCGGGTGCCCGGGCAGGCCGAGTAGCCCGAGTGCCCGGGTAGGCCGAGCAGGCCGGGCAGCCCGAGCAGCCCGAGCAGCCCGAGTAGGCCGGGCAGGCCGAGCAGCCCAAGTAGGCCGGGTGCCCGGGCAGCCCCGGTAGCCCCACTAGCCCGGTGAGAGCCAGGGCGGCGGTCGTCGGGGGCGGCTGCGCTCGCGGTGGTCCCGGCCCGCCAGTGTGGCCGCACACCGGGACGCAGGCGAAGTCGCCCTCGAGGGGACGCTGGCAGCGCACCTCCTCCCCCGAGACACAACCCCCTACCGCTGATACCGCGCCAGCACCAGATTGCCGTCCTTCACCAACCGCTTCCGCAGCTCGTCGAGGCCGATCGCCCCGCTGTAGTACTCCTGGAACGCGGGGGTGGCGACCTTGTCCTTCCACTCCGGGTAGCCCCGCACCGACTGGGCGGGGGCCGGGCGCAAGGCCTTGGCGAGGGCCGTGCCCACCGCCCAGTCGTTCTTCTCCGTGCGCAGGGCGGGGTCCTTCAGGGCCTTCTCGCCCGTCGGCAGCATCCAGTCGCCGCGCGCCAGCTTCACCATGTTCTGCGGCTGGAGGAAGAAGTCGATGAACGCGGCCGCCTCCTTCTTGTGCGGGCTGTCCTCGGAGACGGAGAGGGTCTGTGGGCTGACCCCCTGCGCGAGCCCCTCGGACCCGGCGGGCGCGGGAAGCACCTGCCAGTCGAAGCCCTCGGGGGCCTGCTGGGCGATCTGCTGACGGTACGAGAAGCCGAGCGGAACCATCGCGTACTTGCCGCCGAAGAAGCCGGGCAGGGTGTCGGAGCCGCCCATGCCGAGGGTCGTGCCGGAGGCGCTCTTGTCGTCGTTGACCTGGTCATGGACCGTGCGGGGCATGATCTCGTCGGCCTTGCCGAAGCGGACGTCGACCTTGCCGTCCGCGCCGCGGTGGAACATCCGCCCGCCCGCCGACAGGGAGAGGTTGAGCGTCGCGGACACCGGTTCCTTCAGGGGCCAGGCGACGCCGTACTTCCCGTCCTCGCCGTCACCCAGCTCCTTGGTGACGTCCCTGAACTCCGCCCAGCTCCACGGCTTTTCGGGGGTGGGAATCCGTACGCCCGACTTCTTCAGCCACTTCGCGTTGGCGATCAGGACGCGCGGCTCCTGGAGGAACGGCACGCCGTAGACCTTGCCGCCGAAGGTCGTCGAATCCCAGCTGCGCCGCGGGATGTCGGACTTCAGGCGCTCGGGGAGCAGCTCGCCGAGGTCCGCGAGATACCCGCCGTACGCGAAGTCGGCGAGGTCGTCCGAGGCGTCGTGGATGATGTCGGGCGCCTCGCCGCCCTCGAAGGAGGTGAGCAGCTGGTCGTGGACGCTGTCCCAACTGCCCTGTACATACTCGACCTTGACGTCAGGATGGGTGGCGTTCCACTCCTCGACCAGGGCCTTGTTGGCGTCGACGGACTCCTTCTGCCAGGCGAGCGACTGGAACCGGAGGGTGATCTTTCCGTCGGCACCGTCGTCGGAGCCGCCGCCGCACCCGCTCAGGAGCAGGGCGAGAGCGGTGACGGCGGCGGCCAGCAGGCGGGGTGTCGTGCGCCTCATGCCTTCACCGCCCCGGCCAGCATGCCGCCCGTGATCCGCTTCTGGATGATCGCGAAGATGACCAGCGAGGGGATGGTCGCGAGGAACGCCGCGGCGGCGAGCGGCCCGAGGTCCGCGACGCCCTCGGCGCCGATGAAGCGGTTGAGGATGACCGGCAACGTCTGCTTCTCCGGGGTCTTGAGCAGGACGAGCGCGAAGAAGAACTCGTTCCACGCGGTGATGAAGGCGAACATCGCCGTGGCCACGACGCCGGGCGCGAGCAGCGGGGCGACGACCGACACGAACGTCCGGACCCGGCCCGCGCCGTCCACCGCCGCCGCCTCCTCCAGCTCGGCGGGAACCGCGCGGACGTACCCGACGAGCATCCACAGCGCGAAGGGCAGCGACCACACCACGTACACCATGACCAGGCCGAGCAGGGAGTTGATCAGGTGGAGGTTCTTCAGGATCAGGAAGAGCGGGATGATGATCAGGACGAACGGGAACGCCTGGCTGATCACCACCCAGCCGGTGGCCGCCTTCGCGAGGCGCGTGCGGTGTCTGGCCATGACGTACGCCATCGGGGTCGCGATGACGACGGCGATCAGGGCCGCGCTGACCGCCGCGACGAGGGAGTTCCCCGCGGCCTGGAGGAGCGGCTGCTCGTCGAAGGCCTGCCGGAAGTTGTCCAGCGTCGGGTCCTTCGGAATCCAGGTGGGGTGCAGGCTGCCCAGTTCCCGCGCGGGCTTGAAGGCCGTGGAGATCAGCCAGAGGAACGGGAAGGCGAGGAAGACCAGATAGGCGGCGAGCGCCACGTACTGCGCGGCGCGCGTCGACTTCTTCGTGCGCATCATGCCTCGTCGCCTCCCTTCAGCCGGCCCGCGAGGTAGCAGGCGAGGATCACGGAGATCACGGCGACCATGACGCAGCCCATGGCCGCGGCGTAGCCGAACTGGCCGTAGCGGAACGCTTCTTCGTAGGCGAAGAGCATGGGCAGGCGGGTGCGGCCGCCGGGGCGCCCTGGGTGAGGACGTAGACCAGGGCGAAGGAGTTGAAGTTCCAGATGAAGTTGAGCGCGGTGATGGCGAGGGCGACCGGCCTGATCGCGGGCCAGGTGACCGTGCGGAAGCGGCGCCAGGCGCCCGCGCCGTCCATCGCGGCGGCCTCGTGCAGCTCGCGCGGCGTGTTCTGGAGTCCGGCCAGGAGCGCGACGGTGGTCTGCGGCATGCCCGCCCAGACGCCGACGACGATCACGGCCAGGAGCGCGGTGCCCGTACCGGTCAGCCAGTCCTTGCCGTCGCCGAGGCCGAGGTCGGCGAGGGTTTCGTTGAGGACGCCGGCGTCCGGGTGGTAGACGAGGCGCCACATGATGCCGACGACGACCTCGGGCATCGCCAAGGGGATGATCGCGAGCGCCCGCGCCAGCCAGCGGAAGCGCAGGTTCTGGTTGAGCAGCAGCGCGAGGCCGAGCGCGAGCAGGAATTGCGGCACGGTGACGCCGACCGCCCACAGCAGGCCGATGCGGAACGAGTCCCAGAACAGCGTGTCGTGCAGCAGGTCCTGGAAGTTGAGGGCGCCGATCCACTGGGTGGGTTCGGTGCGGCCGGACTGGGAGTCGGTGAACGCCAGCGCGATGCCGTAGAGGAGCGGGCCGACGCTGAGGACGAGGATCGGGATCAGCGCGGGCAGGACGAGGAACCACGCGCCGTGGTCCGCGGGCGGGCGGCCCGGCCTGCCTCTCGTCGGCCGCTTCGGCGCGGTCGCCAATGTCATGGAATCGGCTCCTTCGGGCGGCTCGTACGGGTCTGGCCGCCCCGGCGGCCCCCGTCATCGTGCTGATGTGATCTTGTTACGTCAAGCAGCTGGGCGTCCCGCGCACGGTGGTTGGCCTGTGCGAATGCGAGACTGTCGGCGAACGGGGCACCGGGGGGCGGCAAGAACGGGAGGAACGGGGATGGACGAGGCACGGGCGCGGGACGTACTGGACGCGGCGGAGCTGACCGTTCCGGTACGCGGCGCCGAGCTGCTCGCGCTGGGCGAGAACGCGGTGTTCGGCGTCGGCGAGCTGGTCGTCAAGGTCGGCCGCGACGCTCCCGGGCTCCTCGACCGGGCGCGGCGCGAGCTGGGCGTGGCCCGCTGGCTGGAGCAGGCGGATGTCCCCGCCGTACGGGCCGCCGAGAGCGAGCCGCGAATCGTGGACGGCCATCCCGTCACGCTCTGGCACCGGCTCCCGGCCGCCGTGCGCCCCGCCCGTGCGACCTCGCCGCGCTGCTCCGTCTCGTGCACGAACTCGAACCCCCCTCCTTTCCCCTGCCGCGCCGCGAACTGCTCGGCGGCGTCGAGCGCTGGCTGCGGCTCGCGGGCGACGCCATCGAACCGTCCGACGCGGACTACCTGCGCGCCCGCCGGGACGGCTTCGCCTCCGCCGCGGCCGCGCTCACCCCGCACCTGCCCCCGGGGCCGATCCACGGCGACGCGCTGCCGCGCAACGTCCTGATCGGACCCGACGGCCCCGTCCTCGCGGACCTGGAGACCTTCTCCTTCGACCTGCGCGAACATGACCTGGTCGTGCCGGCGCTCTCCCGCGACCGGTACGGACTCGCACCCGAGGCGTACGACGGGTTCGTGTCGGTGTACGGGTGGGACGTGCGGGAGTGGGAAGGGTGCGCCGTGCTGCGCGGGGCCCGGGAGACCGCCAGCTGCGCGTGGGTCGCGCAGCACGCGCCCGCCAACCCGAAGGCGCTTGCCGAGTTCCGGCGCCGGGTCGCGTCCTTGCGGGACGGTGACGCGACGGTCCGCTGGCACCCCTTCTGAGGGCTAGCCCACCGCCCGCAGGGGCCACGCCCCGTCCACCACCGCGTCCGGATTGCCCTTCTTGCGCAGGAAGTTCTGGAAGTCCGCCGCCCACTCCGCATACCACTCGACCTGGCGGCGGTGCAGCTCCGCCGGCCCGAGGGAGGCGACCTTGGGGTGGCGGTCGGCTATCGCGCAGGCCAGGCGGGCCGCGGCCTGGGCGTCGGCCGCCGCGTCATGGGCGGCCTCCAGGACCACGCCGTACTCCGTGCAGACCGCCTCCAGATTCCGCTTGCCCCTGCGGTAGCGGTCCACGGAGCGGTCGATGGTGTACGGGTCTATGACCGGGCCGGGCTCCGCGCCGCCGAGCCTCTCCCGCAGGGACGGCAGACCATACCTCCGCAGCTCCGCGGAGAGCAGGCTCAGGTCGAAGACCGCGTTGTACGCGATGACCGGGACGCCCGACTGCCAGTACGCGACGAGGACCTCCGCGAGCGCGTCCGCCACGGCGTCGGCGGGCCTGCCCTCGGCCGCCGCGCGTTCGTTCGTGACGCCGTGGACCGCGACCGCTTCGGCCGGGATCGGGACCCCCGGGTCCGCCAGCCAGGTGCGGTGCCCCAGCGTCTCGCCGGCCTTGACCTCGATCACCGCCGCGGTGACGATGCGCGCCTCGTCCGGGTCCGTCCCTGTCGTCTCCAGGTCGAACCCGATCAGCAGCTCCTGGTGCCAGCCCATGGCCGCCCCCTTCTTCGTGGTGCTTTCCCCCAGTGACCACCACGATCCCATGCCCCACTGACAATCCGAGGGGCGCATTCCGCTTCCAGGGCCCCACCTGGGTGGGATCGGGGCCGGACCGGGGGTTACGGGTGACTCAGGACACCGGCCGCGAGTCCGCCCACGCCACCTCGAACTCCTCGCGGTATGTCGGGAAAAGCCCGCTCTCCCCCACATCGCCCGTATCGCCCGGTCTCAGCACGCGGCCGCCGCCGCGCAGCACCAGCACCGGCGCCTCCATCCCCCGCGTCCTGCGCAGATACGACTGGACGACGGCGATGCCGTCCGCCCCGTCCCCGTCCACCAGATACGCGGTGAAGCGCGGCGTCTCGTCGAAGACCTGGATCTCGAAGGCGCCGGGATCGCGCAGCCGGGCCCGCACCCGCCGCATGTGCAGGATGTTCATCTCGACGGAACGGCTCAACTCGCCCTTCTTGATGCCCAGCTCGCGCTCCCTGCGCTTGACCGCGCTGCTCGCCGGGTTCAGGAAGAGCAGCCGCACCCGGCAGCCGGACTCGGCGAGCCGCACCAGCCGGCGCCCGGAGAAGTTCTGCACGAGGAGGTTGAGGCCGATGCCGATCGCGTCGAGCCGGCGGGCGCCGCCGAAGATGTCCTCGGCCGGAAACTGCCGCAGCAGCCGCACGCGGTCCGCGTGCACGGCCACCACGTCCGCGTAGCGGTCGCCGACCAGGTCCTCGACGGCGTCGACGGGCAGGCGCCGCGCGGAGGGCGTGTCCGTACCCGCGCCGAGAATGTCCAGGAGCCGGGCCGAGGCGCGCTCGGCCTGGGCGAGCACCGCCTCGGACAGGGCGCGGTTGCGCGAGACGACGTTCCGGGTGACCTCCAGCTCGTCGAGGGCCAGCTCGACGTCGCGCCGGTCGTCGAGGTACGGCTCGAAGCACGGCCAGTGCTGCACCATCAGCTCGCGCAGCTGCGGCAGGGTGAGGAAGCTGAGGACGTTGTCGTCCGCCGGGTCGAGCAGGTAGCCCTTGCGCCGGCTCACCTCGCGTACGGCGACGGCCCGCTGCACCCACTCCTGGCCCGCGGGACCGGCGGCGGCCACCACCCACTCGTCGGCGTGGACGGGTTCGTAGACGGGACGCAGCACAGCGGCCACGACCGCGCGCAGCCGCTGTTCCACCAGATTCAGCCAGATGTAGGCCCGCCCGGCACGCTGGGCGCGCGTACGGACCTCGCGCCAGGCGTCGGTGCCCCAGTCCAGTTCCGGTCCGATCTGAGATCCCGTCTCCATCGGCCGGGCCAGCGACACCGCTCCGGCGGGTACGTCCGCGGAGCCCCCCTCGTGACCCTCGTCACCAGGAGGCAGCTCCCGCCCACCCGAGCTCACCCGCGCACCGCCTTCCGCTCCCCCTGGCCACTCCCCCGGTCAACGATCAAGGAAGGGTACTCCGGGAGCGGCGGACGGTGCAGCCGGATGCACAGGGTGTTTTCTCAACCGCCCGTCGGAGGCTGGCCGTTCTGGCCGGCCAGATCCTGCGGAGTGAGCGGGCTCATAGCGGTGACGTCGCGCGCTGCCAGCGAGAAGCCCTGCCAGTGGACCGGCATCGGCTGCTGGTCCTCGTCACGCGCGATGTGGTGGAAGCCGATGTGCACCCAGGTGATGGGGTGCGTGAGGCTCTGGCCGTTCACCCACTTGTCGACACTCGACGGAGTGCCCGCCGGGCAGCCGATGTTGTTGCTCGCGTACTGCTCGCACTTCTTGTACTCGGTGAAGTACACGTCGTGCTTGGTGAAGGGCCGTCCGGCGTGCTTGTTGCTGGCGCCGGGCACGATCTCGTACGACCTGGGGTGGCCGTCCTTGTTCTTGCCCGCGCCGCTGACCACGCGCCACCAGCGCATGTCCTTGCGGTCGCCCGCCAGCTCCTTGGTGACCTTGGTACGGGTGGTCTTGGTGGTGGGGCTGCCCTGGCCGGTGGGCGGGGTGACCGTGGAGTCGTACTGCTCGACCTTGGCCTTCGGGGAGCCGTCCAGGCCGAAGTTGAGCCGCCAGAAGACGTTGTGCGCGTGGCTCTCGGCCTTGGCCTGGTCGCCCTTGCCGATGGGCCAGCCACGGCTGTCGCCGCCGTCGTAGTCGTACGGCGAGAGGCTGCCGGTCGCGCCGACGTTGGAGGTGATGGTGCCGTCCGAGGAGAAGCGCCACTCGGTGATGTACTCGTACCAGGACGCCTTGTTGACGGTGTAGACGAGCAGGTCCTTGCCCTGGCCGGTGTAGACCTTGCCGGTGCCGCCGGTGCTCTCGTCGTCGTTCAGGCGGTACGCGTGCCCACGCGCGCGCGTGGTGGTGCACAGGCCCTTCACGTCGCCCCGGTGCGGGACCTTGACGGTCTTGATGGTGCCGCCGGGGCACTCGCCGGGCGAGAGGTTCTGCAGGGCCTGGCCGAAGTCGGTGCCGGTGACGTCGTCGTACTCGGCCTCGCCGTCGTCGTAGGGGACGTGCACCTGGGCGAGCCGGGCGCTGGTGAGGACGGGTATGGGCTTGGCCTCGCCCTTCGGCTGGTAGCTGATCTTGTCGAGTATCAGGCCGGAGAGCGTGTTGTAGTGCCAGCACATGCGCCAGGTCGTGCCGCCGTCGACGGTCTGCTCGATCTTGTAGGCGTCACTGCAGTCGGCCGCGGGCGCGTCGGGCGCCTTCGGGGCGGCGGAGGCGGGGGCGGCGAGGCCGAGGGCGCCGCCGAGGAGCGCGGTGACCGCGAGGGCCATGGTGGCCTGTTTGCGGGCGCGCGAGACTCTGTTGACGTGCATTGCGGAGTGGACTCCCTCGTACGAGGAGAAGGTGATGTCGGTGTGCCGGTGGACCGGCGTGTCGGCATGTCGGCGTGTCGGCATGTCGGCGTGTCGCCGGAATCAGCCGAGGCGGCCGACCTTGCGGGTGCTCAGGTCGACGACGAGGGACCGGGTGTCGATCCACGGGCCGTTCTTGACCTTCGTGACGACCTGGAGGCACCGGTGCTTGCCGCACTCGGTGAGGCCGGACGGCACGCGCTCGACGGTCTCCTTGCGGAAGACCATGCCGCTCAGCTGCAACTGGTCCGGGCCGGTCAGCTTCTTGCCGGTGGCGTGCTTGAAGTCCTGCTTCAGGCCCTTGCCGAGCGGGTCGGCGATCAGCAGCCTGGCGCCCTCGACGAGTTCGTCCTGGCTGGGCGGCGGCTGGACGTTCTGCGCGGTGGTCGTGTCGTCCACCTTGCCGGTCTCCAGGTTCACCGTCTTGGTGACGACGGCGTCCTTCTTGTAGTCGTAGTAGACGACTTCGGCCCGGCGCGGCGCGGCCCCGGTGTCGTTCGGGTCGGGCTCGCTGAGGTTCGTGGACAGCAGCTGCGGGCCGCGGTCCCCCTCCACGTCCCGGGCACTGGCGCGCAGCTGCCCGCTGACCGAGGCCTTCTCCGCGCGCTCGATCTCCTCGTCGGTCAGCGGGTCGCTGCCGATCCCCTTCGCGCCCTCTTCGGGCGCGGCCTCGATGACACCGTCCTTGGCGACGGCGTCCTGCTTCGCCGCTGCCGCGTTGGCCCGGCGGTCCCCCGACTCGCCCGCCTCCGACCCCGGCAGATTGACGCCCACCAGTACGGCGGTGGCGGTCGCCGCGACCGCCGCGCCCGCCACCACCTTCCCGAGGTGGCGTCTGACTATCTCTCGCACTGCTCCCCCTACTCCCCTGGCGCCCCATGAGTGGGCATGCCGAGTATGTGGTCAGACGGTTAGACGGCTTCAACTCAGGGGTGGTTGCCCCACTTTCGGGGAGACTCTGGCCAAAGTGGCCCCGCCCCGAGGGGGCATTAGTGAAAGAGTCGTATTCATGCAGGTCTGGCCTGGGCAGGCGTACCCCTTAGGTGCCACGTATGACGGAGCCGGCACGAATTTCGCGGTCTTCTCCGAGGCCGCAGAGCGCATGGAGCTGTGTCTCCTGCACGACGACGGGTCGGAGACGGCCGTCGAGCTGCGCGAGTCCGACGCGTTCGTGCGGCATGCCTACCTCCCCGGCGTCATGCCGGGACAGCGGTACGGCTTGCGGGTGCACGGCCCCTACGCACCCGAGCAGGGGCACCGCTGCAACTCCGCGAAGCTGCTGCTCGATCCGTACGCGCGCGCGGTGAGCGGGCGCGTCGACTGGGGCGAGGAGGTGTACGGCTACCACTTCGAGGACCCCGGCAGGCGCAACGACCTGGACTCGGCGCCGCACATGATGACGTCGGTGGTCGTCAATCCGTACTTCGACTGGGGCGACGACCGGCCGCCCCGCACCCCGTACAACGAGACCGTGATCTACGAGGCCCATGTGAAGGGCCTGACGATGCTGCACCCGGACCTCCCGGACGAGCTGCGCGGGTCGTACGCGGCGCTCGGGCATCCGGCGATCATCGAGCATCTGACGAAGCTCGGGGTGACCGCCCTGGAGCTGATGCCGGTGCACCAGTTCGTGAACGACCACCGCCTGGTGGACATGGGCCTCAACAACTACTGGGGCTACAACACCATCGGCTTCTTCGCCCCGCACAACACGTACGCCTCCTGGGGCAACCGCGGCGAACAGGTCCTGGAGTTCAAGCAGGCCGTGAAGGCGCTGCACGAGGCGAACATCGAGGTGATCCTCGACGTCGTCTACAACCACACCGCCGAGGGCAACCACCTCGGCCCCACCCTGTCCTTCAAGGGGCTGGACAACGCCTCGTACTACCGCCTCATGGACGACCCGCGCTACTACATGGACACCACAGGGACGGGCAACTCGCTCCTGATGCGCTCGCCGCACGTCCTCCAGATGATCATGGACTCGCTGCGGTACTGGGTCACGGAGATGCACGTCGACGGCTTCCGCTTCGACCTCGCGGCGACGCTCGCGCGGCAGTTCCACGAGGTGGACCGCCTGTCGTCGTTCTTCGACCTGGTGCAGCAGGACCCGGTGGTCAGCCAGGTGAAGCTGATCGCCGAGCCCTGGGACGTCGGCGAGGGCGGCTATCAGGTGGGCAACTTCCCGCCCCTGTGGACCGAGTGGAACGGCATGTACCGCGACACGGTGCGCGACCTGTGGCGGGGCGAACCACGCACCCTGGCGGAGTTCGCGTCCCGGCTGACCGGCTCCTCCGACCTCTACCAGGACGACGGGAGGCGTCCGCTGGCCTCGATCAACTTCGCCACCTGCCACGACGGTTTCACGCTGCACGACCTCGTCTCGTACAACGAGAAGCACAACGAGGCCAACGGCGAGGGCAACAAGGACGGCGAGAGCCACAACCGCTCGTGGAACTGCGGGGCCGAGGGCGAGACGGACGATCCGGCCGTCCTCGCTCTGCGCGAGCGGCAGATGCGGAACTTCATCGCCACGCTCATGCTCTCCCAGGGCGTGCCGATGATCAGCCATGGCGACGAGTTCGCGCGCACGCAGGGCGGCAACAACAACGCGTACTGCCAGGACAACGAAGTGGCGTGGGTGCGCTGGCCGGACGGCGAGAGCCCGATCCTGGAGTTCACGCGCGCGATGGCGATGCTGCGGCGCGACCATCCGGTCTTCCGCAGGCGCCGGTTCTTCCACGGCCGGCCGGTGCAGGGCACGCGCGACGAGCTGTCCGACATCGCCTGGTTCACCCCGGCGGGCGACGAGATGGAGGACAGCGACTGGAACGCCTCACACATGCGGGCGCTGACCGTGTTCATGAACGGCAACGCCATCTCGGAGCCGGGACCGCGCGGGGAGCGGATCTCCGACGACTCGTTCCTGCTGCTGTTCAACGCCTCGCCGGAACCGCTGGAATTCGTGGTGCCGGTCAACCACGGCCGTCAGTGGCAGGTCGTCGTCGACACGGCGTGCCCGGAGGGCGTTCCGGAGGGAGAGGGTCCGAAGGTACGGGCCGGGGATCGGCTGACGCTGACGGACCGGAGCCTGACGGTGCTGCACCGGCCTGCGTGAGACGCGGCGCTGTCCCGGGGGCGGTGGCTCAGGCCGCCGCCCTCGCGGGGGCCTCTTCGGGGGCCTCGGCGGGCTTCTGGTGGCGGGCGGCGAGGGCGATGACGAACGCCACGGCCGCGGCGCAGGTACCGAGGGCGAACGCCGCCCCCGCGCCGTGCGACTCCGCCAGGCGCCCGGCCACGGCCAGCGTCACCGCCTGCGCCGACGAACGCGCTCGCGGCGAACGTCATGCCCTCCGCGAGCCGTTCCCTCGGCACGGCTCGCTCGGTCAGCGCGAAGCCGGTGATGAGGTTCGGGGCGTAGATCGCGCCGAACAAGGTGACCACTACGTAGAGGCCCACCAGGCTGTCCGTCCACACCAGGGGCAGCGACAGGAGCGCGGCGGCGGCCGTCGCCACCCGCCAGCGCGCGAGCAGCCCGAAGCGGTCGGGCAGCGCGGCCATGGAGAGCCCCACCACGGCGCTCATGACGCCCATCGCCGCGTAGACGAGCCCGGCCTGGCCCGGCCGGCCCAGCTCCTGCGTGAGGGCCGTGATGCCCGCCCCGCATCGCCGAGCAGCACGCCGAGGAAGACGAGGCCGAGCCGCACCACGTACACCGAACGCGGCAGCCGGGGCCGTACCACCGCCCCACGCGCGCGTGCCGGTTCCCGGCGGGCGTCCGCCCTGGGGGCGTCGCGCTCTCCGTGCGTCCCGTCGGGTGCAGTGCGAAGCCCGTCCCGCAGACGCCGACCAGGAGCGCGCCGCGGCGAAGGCGTACGCCGGATGGCCCGCGACGGCCGCCAGGCCCACCAGGGCGGGGCCGAGCACGAAGGACAGCTCGTCCATGGTGCTCTCCAGGGACAGCACGGTGTTCGCGAGGCGGTCGTCGCCGCCCTTGGCACGGATCAGCGGGACGACGCGGGCCCTGGACAGGGGGCCGATGCCGGGGATCGTCGCGCCGGCAAGCACGCCCAGGGCGACGAGGACCGGGGTGGGCAGGTCCGCGACGGCTCCCACGGTGTACGCGGCGATGGCCACGGCGTTGACGAGCGAGAAGGCGAGCACGACGGCGCGCTGGCCGTGCCGGTCGGCGAGCCGGCCGACGTACGGCCCGAGGGTGACCTGGCCGAGCGCGAGCGCGCAGGCGACGATGCCGCCGGTGGCCAGTGAGCCGCTGGTCTCGGTGACCAGGAGCACGCTGCCGAACTGGATCATGGCCACGGGCAGCCTGCCGAAGAACGAGACGACGGGCAGCGCCGCCC
The DNA here is from genome assembly GCA_004010275.1 of Streptomyces huasconensis. Lineage (GTDB taxonomy): Bacteria > Actinomycetota > Actinomycetes > Streptomycetales > Streptomycetaceae > Streptomyces > Streptomyces huasconensis. Next base: position 9,053 of record RBWT01000018.1, on the reverse strand, counting down.
CCGTCATGCCGAGCACCGTGCGATACGCGTCCCGCGTGCCGACCCGCGCGCTGTCCTGCGTGTTGCCCCGCGTGCTGTCATGCGTGCTGTCATGCGTGGTGCCCCGCGTGCTGTCAGCCATCGTCCGACGCTAGCGACGCGGTCGCGGGAGCGTGCAGGAGCGGATGACACGAAAGCCCGCGGGGCGGGTACGTACTTTCGCATGACGCCAGAGCATGCAAGGCCCGCCGTGCCGCCTTCGCCGACCGCCACCTACCGGCTCCAGCTCCAGCCGGAGTTCCCCTTCGCCGCCGCGGAGGCCGCCGTGCCCTACCTCGCCTCGCTCGGCGTCTCGCACCTGCATCTGTCACCCGTCCTGGAAGCGGTGCCCGGCTCGACGCACGGCTACGACGTGGTGGACCACGCGCGCGTGCGGGACGAACTGGGCGGTGAGGACGGGCTGCGGTCCTTGGCGCGTACCGCCCGGGAGGCCGGGCTCGGCCTGATCGTGGACATCGTGCCGAACCACATGGCGGCGGCGCCGCGCCACAACCGGGCGCTGTGGGAGGTGTTGCGCGAGGGGCCCGGGTCGCCGTACGCCCGCTGGTTCGACATCGACTGGGAGGCGGGCGGCGGGCGCGTCCTGCTGCCGGTCCTCGGGGGCAGGCTCGGCGACGAGCTGCCGGCCCTGCGGGTCGACGGCGACGTGCTGCGCTATCACGACCATGCCTTCCCGCTCCGAGAGGGCACGGAGGAACTGCCGCTGCCCGAGCTGCTGGACGCCCAGTGGTACCGCCTGTCCTGGTGGAGACTGGCTCGTACGGAGTTGAACTACCGGCGGTTCTTCACCATCTCGGAGCTGATCGGGGTGCGGGTCGAGGAGCCGGAGGTCTTCGAGGCGACGCACGGGAAGATCCTTCAGCTGGTGCGCGAGGGAGTCGTCGCGGGGCTGCGGATCGATCACCCTGACGGGCTCGCGGACCCGGGGGCCTATCTGCGGAAGCTGCACGAGGCGACCGGTGGGTGCTGGACGGTCGTGGAGAAGATCCTCGCCGACGGCGAGCGGCTGCCCGCCGCCTGGCCGGTGGCGGGCACCACCGGCTATGACGCGCTGCGCCACTCGACGGCGTCTTCGTCGATCCGGCGGGCGCCGGGGAGCTGCTCGGCCAGTACCGCCGCTTCGCCGCGCCGCCGGCGGACCGGGGCGGCGAGTGGGACGCGACGGTGCGCCGCGCCGCGTACAAGGTGATCACACGGGAGCTGGCCGCCGAGGTCGACCGGCTGACGCGCGAGGCGGTGGCCGTCTGCGCGGCCGACCCGGCGCTGCGCGACCACGCGCCGTGGGCGGTGGGGGGACGGTCTGCGGGAGCTGTTGGTGCGGCTTGAGGTGTATCGGCCCTACGTGTCCGGGGGCGCCGCCCCGGAGACGGTGCTGACCGAGCGGGCCGCGCAGGAGGCGAAGGCCGCCTTCACGGTGCCCGAGGAGGCCGGGACGGTCGATGTCGTGCGGGACCTGGCGCTGGGCCGGGTCGGCGGGGCGCGGGGCGACCGGGAGGGTGCCGTGGCGGGGTTCCGGGCGCGGTTCGCGCAGGTGGCGTCGGCGTTGCGCGCCAAGGCCGTGGAGGACACCGCGTTCTACCGGCACGCCCCGGTCCTGTCGGCCGCGGAGGTGGGGGGTGCGCCCGAGCGTCCGGCGGTCTCGGTGGAGGAGTTCCACGCGTACTGTGCGCGCGTGCAGCGCGACTGGCCTTACACGGGCACGGTCCTGACGACGCATGACACCAAGCGCAGCGCTGATGTGCGGGTGGGGATCTCCGTCCTGACGCAGTGTCCGGGGCGCTGGGCCGACCTTCTCGTGGAGCTGACCGAGCGGACGGCGCGCGGGGGCGGGGTGTGTGCGCCCGATCAGCAGCTGGCGTGGGCGGCCTGGCAGACGGCGGTCGGTTTCGGCTTCCCCCACGAGACGCGGTTGCGGGACGCGCTGGTGAAGCATGTGCGTGAGGCGGGGCTGCACACCAGCTGGACCGAGCCGAACGAGGCGTACGAGAAGGCGGTGGGCGACTTCGTGGCGGCCGGGCCGTGCGGGCCTCCGCAGCACGCGGTGGCGGCGTTCGCGCGGGACGTGGCGCCCCATGTACGGGCGAACATCCTGGGGGCGGCGCTCCTGCAGCTGACCATGCCGGGAGTGCCCGACCTCTACCAGGGGACGGAGGGCGAGTACCGCGCACTGGTCGATCCGGACAACCGGCGGCCGACGCGCTTCCAGCCGCAGGTCCTGGAACGGCTCGACACGCGGCGCGAGCCCGGCGACCTGTCGGAGGAGAAGCTGGCGCTGACGGCGGCGGCGCTGCGGCTGCGGAGGCGGCGCCCGGAGCTGTTCGGGGACGCGGGGACGTACGTGCCGCTGGCGGCGGAGGGGCCGGGGGCCGCGCACTGTGTGGCGTACGCGCGTGGTGGTGAGGTCGTGGTGGCGGTGACGCGGTTGTCGTTGCGTCTGGAAGAGGAGGGGGCGGGCTGGCGGGATACGGAGCTTCCGCTTCCGGAGGGGCGGTGGGCCGATCTGCTGGCTCCGGCCGGGTGTTCGAGGGACGGGCGCGGCTGTCGAGCTGTTCGCGCGTCGCCGGTGGCACTGCTGGAACGGGTGCGGCAGGAGGCGGCAAGGCGCGGGGCGGGGGCGTCGGAGGAGGCGCTCTGAGAGGCCGCCGCGCACGTCCTTGACGCCTGCCCCCGGGGCCGTGACGTACTGCGGAGCACGTCAGTGACGGACCATGACCGGCCTGCGCCCGGATCTGGACCCCCTGCGTCTGATCGGTTCCTCGCGCGCCGGGCGGCCCCTGGCCGCCCGCGGTCAGCTGACGGCGAGGCGGAAACCCATCCGGCCGAAGCTCACCAGGTCGCCGTCCTGGACGAGGGCCGCGCCGGTCACCCTGCGGCCGTTGACCGTCGTGCCGTTGGTGGAGCCGAGGTCGCGCAGTACCCACATGCCGCCCTGGCGGCTCAGCTCGGCGTGGACGCGGGAGACGGTGTCGTGGCTGAGCCGCAGGCCGTTGGCGGGGTCGCGGCCTATCCGCAGCGGGTGGGGGCTGTCGGGCGAGGGCAGCAGCAGCTTCGGCAGCCGCTCGGCCTGCCAGGCCCTGCGCAGCTTCATCGTGAACCCGGAGACCGCGCCCACACCGCCGAGCACCATGCGCGACCAGCGGCCCTCGGTCCGCAGGTCGGCGGTGAGGGCGGCCAGCTCCTCGGGCTTGCGGGCGGCGAGCACCAGCTCCATGCGGCGCACGAAGGTGTCGTGGGAGAGCCTGCCGACGGCCGCACCCTCCTTGAGTGCGTCCAGCGCCCGGTCGCGCTCGGCGTCCGTCACCCGCGCGGGGTACGTGGAGAACTCGAAAGAGGATGTCACTCATGGATTGTCGGGCAACGTCGGCCCGGGTGTCCAGAATGGGCGGGGCGAGGTCCGATTGATCACTTCCGCCCACGGACCGAGCACTTCTGACGCACCATGGGGACGCAGGTGTGGCGAGACAGGCGAACAGCGGACGAGGGGGCACGTCGGTGAGGTTCGAGGTGTGGGCGCCGGAGGCCGAGCAGGTCACGCTGGAGTGCGCGGGCGCCACGCGGGCGCTGGAGCGCGACGGTGAGGAGCGCGGGCTGGTGGACCGGGGAGGCCGCGGCGCAGGACGGCACGCGGTACGGGTTCTCGCTGGACGGCGGCCCCGTCCTGCCCGACCCCCGTGCGTGGCGTCAGCCCGACGGCCCCGACCGGGCTCAGCGCGGTCGGCGAGCACGACCGGTACGCGAGGCGCGAGCCCTGGTCCGGGCGCGGCGTGCGGGAGGCGGTGCTGTACGAACTGCATGTCGGGACGTACACGCCCGAGGGCACGCTCGACGCGGCGGCGGCCCGCCTCGGGCACCTCGCGGAGCTGGGCGTCACGCATGTGGAGCTGATGCCGCTGTGCCCCTTCCCGGGGCGGCACGGCTGGGGGTACGAAGGGGTGTCGCTGTGGGCGGTGCACGAGCCGTACGGCGGACCCGAGGCGCTGAAGAGATTTGTCGACGCGGCGCACGGCCACGGCCTCGGCGTGGTCCTGGACGTCGTCCACAACCACCTGGGCCCCTCGGGCAACTACCTCCCCGCGTTCGGGCCGTACTTCACGGAGAGGCACCAGACGCCGTGGGGCGCGGCCGTGAACCTGGACGCGCCGGGTTCGGACGAGGTCCGCGCGTATCTCATCGGCAGCGCGCTGACCTGGCTGCGCGACTACCGCCTGGACGGGCTGCGGCTCGACGCGGTGCACGCGCTGCGGGACACGCGGGCGCTGCACTTCCTGGAGGAACTGTCCACCGACGTCGACAGGTTGGCCGATGAGCTGGGCAGGCCGCTGTTCCTGATCGGCGAGTCCGACCTGGGCGACCCCCGGGTCGTCACCCCGCGCGCGCGGGGCGGCCTCGGCCTGCACGCGCAGTGGAACGACGACTTCCACCACGCGCTGCACACCGCGCTCACCGGCGAGTCGCAGGGCTATTACGCGGATTTCGCGCGGGCTCCGCTGGCCGCGCTCGGCAAGACGATGACGCGTGGCTTCTTCCACGACGGGACGTACTCGTCGTTCCGCGGCCGCTGCCACGGCCGCCCGGTGGACCGCGCGCGGACGCCCGCCCACCGCTTCCTCGGCTACGCCCAGACCCACGACCAGATCGGCAACCGCGCGCAGGGCGACCGGCTCGCCGCGTCCCTGCCCCCCGGCCTGCTCGCCTGCGCGGCCACGCTGACGCTCATGGGCCCCTTCACGCCGATGCTGTTCATGGGCGAGGAGTGGGGGGCCACGACGCCCTGGCAGTTCTTCACCGACCACACCGACCCCGAGCTGGCCGAAGCCGTGCGGCGGGGCAGGCGGCGGGAGTTCGCGGAACACGGCTGGGCGGAGGAGGACATTCCGGACCCGCAGGACCCGGCCACCCGCGAGCGGTCCTGCCTGGACTGGTCGCAGCCGGAGTCCGGCCACCACGCGCGCCTGCTGGCCTGGCACCGCGAGCTGATCTCCTTGCGCCGCGCCCGCGCCGACCTGATGGACCCCGACCTGGCGGCGGTGCGGGTCGCGTACGACGAACAGGCGCGCTGGTTCGCCTTCCGGCGCGGGGACCTGAAGATCGCCGTGAACCTCGGCGAGGAGCCCGCGGACGTCCCGCTGGGCCACAACCACGCGCGTATCCTCGCCGCTTGGGAGCCCGTCGCGCCGCCGGACGCGGACGGCGTGCTGCGGTTGCCGGCGCGGTCGTCCGCCGTGGTGGGCCCCGCGTAGAGGGGCGCGGCGGGTCCGTCTGCCAGAGGGCCCCCGCACGGGACCGCCAAGGGGAGGGACACAGACCATGAAGCAACGTTTTCTGGGCCGTACCGGGCTGCGTGTCAGCGAGGTGTGCTTCGGGACGATGATGTTCGGCAGCGGCGCCGACGAGGCGACGTCGCACCGCATGCTGGACGCGTTCACGGAGGCGGGCGGCACGTTCATCGACACCGCCGACATGTACGGACGCGGGGTGTCGGAGGAGATCCTCGGCCGCTGGCTGAAGGGCCGCCGCAGGGACGAACTCGTCATCGCCACGAAGGTGTTCAGCACGATGGGCGAGGCGCCGAACGCGGGCGGCCTGAGCCGCAAGCACATCCTGTCGGCGGTGGACGCGAGCCTGCGCCGCCTGGGCACGGACCACATCGACCTCTATCAGACCCACGTATGGGACGCGACGACGCCGGTCGAGGAGACGCTGTCCACCCTGGACACCCTCGTGCGGGCGGGCAAGGTGCGCTACCTCGGGGCGAGCAACCACTCCCCCGCCCAGCTCCAGAAGGCCCTGGACGTGGCGCGGGCGCGCGGCTGGGAGCCGTACTGCTGCCTGCAACCGCTGTACAACCTCCTCGCGCGGGAGAGCGAATGGGAGCTGCTGCCGCTCAGCGAGGCGGAGGGCGTCGGTGTCATCCCGTACAGCCCCTTGCAGGGCGGCTGGCTGACGGGCAAGTTCCGGCGCGGCATGGCGGCGCCGCCCGAGGGGGCGCGGGGGTCGGGGGCCTGGCGGGAGCGGGACACCGAGGAGACCTGGCGGGTCGTCGACGCGCTCCTCGCGGTCGCCGAGGAGGTGGGCCGCCCGCCGTCGCAGGTGGCGCTGCGGTGGCTGCTCCAGCGGCCCGGGGTGACCGCGCCGATCGTGGGGGCGCGGTCCGTGGAGCAGCTGACCGCCAATCTCGGCTGCGTGGAGTGGGAGTTGACGGCCGAGCAGCACGAAAGGCTGACGTCGGCGAGTGCGCGGCCATTGCCGTACCCGTACGACGTGCTTGCCTACTACCCGGGGCGTGAGCCGCGCAGCGGGCCCCGCACGGACTTCGCCTAGCCGGTGGCCTCAGCCGACGATCGCCATCTCGCGGGCGGTGGCGTTGAGGCGCCGTACGCCGTCGTCGGTGACGGTCACGATGTCCTCGATGCGTACGCCGAAGCGGCCGGGCAGGTAGATGCCGGGCTCCACGGAGAAGCACATGCCCGGCACGAGCGGCTGCTCCTCGCCCTCGATCATGTAGGGCGGTTCGTGGGTGGTGACGCCGATGCCGTGGCCGGTGCGGTGGATGAAGTAGTCGCCGTAGCCCGCCTCGGTGATCACGGCGCGGGCGGCCCGGTCCACGTCCTGGCAGGTGGCGCCGGGCCGCACCGCGGCACATCCCGCGGCCTGGGCCTCCCGCACGATGTCGTGCACCCGGCGTTCCTCGTCGGTGGGCTCGCCGACGTGGACCGTGCGGGAGGTGTCGGAGCCATAGCCGTGCAGCAGGCCGCCGAAGTCGAGGACGACCATGTCGCCGTGGCCGATGACGCGTTCGCCCGCCTCGTGGTGGGGGTTGGCGCCGTTGGGTCCTGAGCCGACGACGGTGAAGTCCACCTGGGAGTGCCCGAACCGGCGCAGCAGCTCGGCCAGGTCGGCGGCGACGTCCGTCTCCCTGCGGCCCGCGAAGGCGGCCTTCTGAATCTCCTCGTACGCCGCGTCCGCCGCCGCGCCCGCCGCCGTGAGGCGGGCCAGCTCGGCGTCGTCCTTGACGGCCCGGAGCATGGGCAGCGCTTCGCCGAGGGCCACGTAGGAGGTGTCCGGCAGTGCCTTCTGGAGGCCGAGGAGGTGCGTCGCCCAGGCGTTGTCGCTCACCGCGAAGCGGCCGGAGACGTCGAGGAGAGGGGCGGTGACGGCGTACGGGTCCTTGCCGTCGGTCCAGTCGCGCAACGTCAGCGCGGGCGCGCCGACGGCCCGCTCCGCGTCCGGGGCCTCCAGGGTGGCACGACGAGCACGGGGTCCTGCCCGGCGGCGAGCACGAGGACGGTCAGGCGTTCGTGAGCGGCGTCGGCCGGTAGCCGGTGAGCCAGACGAGATCGGGTCCCGGCGCGACGAGGAGACCCGCGAGCCCCGCGTCGGCGGCGGATGCCGCGGCGCGTTCCATACGGGCCTTGTAGTCGTCGGCGGTGAAGGGCGCGGGGGTGGGCAGAGGTGCGGGCGTGGGAGCGGGCGCGGTGCTCATGGGGCCTCCTGTTGCCGTTCTGTTGGCTCCTCTTGGCTGTCGCGAGCATCCTCCCCTCGGGGGACGGCGGGCGCGAGCCCGATTTCCCGGGGGTACGGGGAGGGCGGCTCCGGTGGCCCCCTGTCCCGCCAGGGTCAGGTCACGACGCCGGGCCTGACGGGGAGGGTCTGGCGGGTGCCGTTCTTGTGGCGCACCGTCAGGGTGACCTTCTTGCCGGGGCGCGTGGCGGCGACCGCCTCGGCCAGGTCGCCGCCGAGCCCACGCGGGTCCGGTCGAACGTGAGCAGGGTGTCGCCGCGTACGAGGCCCGCCGCCTGGCCGGGGCCGGGCAGGTGCAGGCCGACGATCAGGGCGCCCGCGGAGGCCCCGGGGGCGTCGACGCCTCGATGCCGAGGGTGGCGGCCCCGGCGGGGCGCGCAGGGCCGGGCATCGGTGGCGTGGCCCCGGGAGCCGCGAGGGCGGCGGTGCCGGGCTTCGCGGCGCCTGGCTTCACGGTGCCTGGCTTCGTGGCACTGGGCTTCACGGCGCTGGGCTTCGCGGTGCCGGGCCTCGCGACGCGTCCTGCCTGGGAGCGCCCGGCTGTGGTGCCCCGGGCTGTGCCGTGTCGGGCTGTTGGGCCGGGGGGCCGGCGTGCGCGGGCGGTTGGGCCGCGCCGGGCGGGGGTGCCGACTGCCGCATCTCCGCGAGGGCGCTCATCCCGATGACCGTGGCGCCCACGGTCCCGATGCCGACTCCGGAGAGCACCAGCAGCACCGCCAGCAGAACGCCGGACACCACGGCCGCCAGCCGCTTGCCGCGACGTCCCGCGGTGTGCGGACGGCCGCTCTCGTCGGGGTGGTCCTCAAGGTCCCGGCACAGGCTCTGGCCGGGGCTTTCACCGCTGCCACCGCCGGTGCCCCGGCCCGGCATGGGCTTGGGACGCAACGTGGTCTGTTCCATGGCTCGCCTCCGGCCACAGCTCTACCCGGCGCGACCCGGCCGCGATGCCTCACGAACGGGTGACGTCCAGCCGCGCGGCGAGCGCGGCGGCGGGCCCGCGCAGGGCGCCCGCGTGGAGCAGTTCCGTGCGGTGGACGACGCGGGGCGCGGTCAGCGGCACGGCGACCGTTCCCGGCACGCCGACCGCGACCCGTGCGCGCAGCAGCGTCAGGCCGTGCCCCGCCGCGGCCAGCGTGGTGAGGGTCCGCAGGTCCGTACCGTCGTACCGCAGTGCGGGCCGGAAGCCCGACGTGCCGCCGGCGGCGCGGAGTTGAGCCAGCGGTACACCGGTCGCGGGCGCGTCCAGCCAGCGGGCGTCGACGAGGTCGTCGAGGCGGAGCCCGGAGCGGCGGGCCAGCGGGTGGCCCGCGGGGAGCAGGACGGCCACGGGCTCCTGGCCGACGCCCCGGGCGGTGAGGGGCGCCACGTCCGGCAGGCGCAGCGGGTCGTTCGGCGCGGCGAGGCCGTCGACGAGGCCGAGGTAGACGGCGCCGTCGCCGACGCCGCGGGGGATCTCGTCGCGGGGCAGCACGGACAGGGTGACGCCCGTCGGG
>RBWT01000189.1 GCA_004010275.1 Streptomyces huasconensis | reverse complement strand
GCCCGCCCCGCCGGCGCCGCCCGCCGCGCCCGCCTCCCCCCTCGCGCCGCTGCGCAGGCTGGCCCTGGAGCTGATGAAGTTCGGTGTGGTCGGCGGCAGCGGGGTCGCCGTCAACCTCCTCGTCTTCAACCTCCTTCTGCACGGCTTCGGTTCGCGCCCGATGACCGCGACGGTCCTGGCCAGCTGCGTGGCCATGGGCACCAACTACCTGGGCTTCCGCTTCTTCGCGTACCGCGACCGCGCCTCGCGCACCAAGCGGCAGATCGCCCTGTTCTTCGTCTTCAGCGGGATCGGCGTCGCGATGGAGAGCGTCCTGTTCTACGCGGCGTACCACGGCGCGGACATGAGCGGACCGATCGGCTCGAACATCGCCAAGGCGCTGTCGATCGTCCTCGCCTCGGCGTTCCGCTTCCTGGTCTACCGGACGTGGGTCTTCCAGCACGATGCGCGTCGCCACTAAGGGGGTCATACGGACCCCGCCGCGGGCTCTCGTACCGCACGCCTGCGCCCTGCTCTGCGTCGCCCTGCTCCTCCTGGTGATCGTCCGGCTGCCCTGGGCGGGTGACCTCGGCATCCACGCGGCGACGATCGAACGCCTGCGGCACGATCCGCTGCATCCCGGCAACCCCCTGGTCGACGCGGACACCCCGAGCCCCTACTACTCGCCCTGGACCCTGCTGCTCGGCTGCCTGGCGAAGGCGACCGGGCTCGGTACGTTCGTGGTGCTGCGGGTGGCGGCGCTGGTGGGTGTGGCGCTGCTGGTGACGGGCGTCGGACACTTCGTACGTACGTTCAGTACGCGGCGCGGGGTGATGCCGCTGGCGGTGCTGTGCCTGCTGCTGCTCTGGGGCCCGGGGCTGTTCAACTGGAGCGGTTTCCTGGGGCTGAACTCCCTGGCGCTGACGGTCTCGTACCCGAGTACGTTCGCGCTCGGGCTCTCCTTCCACTTCTGGGCGCTGCTGCGGAAGGCGTTGCGCTCGGCCGCGGGGTGGCGGATGTTCCTGGGCCTCGGGGTGCTGTGGGCAGTGGCCCTTCTGTCCCACCAGTTCACGGGCGTGGTCGCGTCGTTCGGGGCGCTGGCGATGGTGCTCGGGGCGCGGCCGTGGCCGGGGCGGGCGGTGCTGCTGCGGGTGGCGGGCGGCCTGGCGCTCGGGTTCACGGTGTTGGCGCTCTGGCCGTACTACTCCTTCTTCGACCTGCTCGGCGCGGGCGGCGGCCTGGAGGAGATCCATCGCTCCCTGTACCGGAACCTGCTGCGGCACTTCGGCCTTGCGCTGCTGGGCGTCGCGGCACTGGCGGCGCGGTGGCGCAGGGACCACCGCGACCCCCTGGTGATCTTCTTCGCCCTCGGCACGGCGATGTTCGCGGTCGCCTGACCGGCCACTACTCGTGGGGCAGGGTGCTGCCCGCCGCCCTGATCCCGGCGCAGGTGGCGGCGGCGCTGGAGGTCTTCGAGGCGGGCGCTCTGCGCAGGGCCTTCGCCGCCCTGCTGGGCGCGGCACTGCTGCTGGGCGCGTGGACGCAGGCGGGAACGGTGGGGTATGTGGTGCCGCGCGGAGCACTGCCGGGCCCGGTGGCCGCGAAGTACCGGCCGCCGTGGACGGGTTATCACTGGCTGACGTCGTCGCGGGTGCGGGTGCGTCACGGCGACGTGGTCATGGCGAAGACATTCCCTGCCCGCCAGATCCCGGCGTACGGGCCCTACACGGTGGCCCCCGGCTACCCGGACTTCTTCCTGCCGGATGAGGGGGAGCGGGTGGCTGCGGTACGGCAGTACTTCGCGCCCGGCACGGCACGGGCGGAGCGGCTGGGCATTCTGCGGCGGTATGGGGTGCGGTGGGTGGTGGCGTATCCGGGGGACGGGGGGTTGCGTGCCGGCGATCCCGCGCTGCGGAGGACGTCCGTCGGTCCGCGGGGGCAGGTGTTGTATGAGGTGGTGGGGTGAGGCCGGGCGGTCGACCGGCGCGCGCACTGTCGCCGTGAGGACGGGTCGGGGTGCGCCTCGGTCATCCGATCCTGATCTCGTAGCGGAGCCGCTGGCGGTGGGCCGGCATGACCATCATGTCGGCCTGGATCGGCCGGTCGTCGCCGTCCAGGGCGACCCTGTTCAGCCGGAGGACCGGTTCGCCGCCGCCCAGGCGCAGGGCCTCGCGCTCGTCCGCCGTGGGCATGCGGGCGGTGACGTCCTCACGGACGCGTACGCCGACGTGTCCGAGTTCGGCGAGGAGCGTGACGGCTCCACCCCGGATCTTGCCGGTCCCGGCGAGGCGGGTGCCGCGGGCGATCTCCACGGGGTAGTAGGTGTCCGTCAACTCAATGGGCACGGCCTCGAGTTCGATGACCCTGCGGCGTACGACGACTGGGTCCCCGGCGGTTACGCCGAGCAGGACGGCGACCTCCTCCGGCGCAGGCACCTCACCGGCATGCGCGATGCGCTGGCTGCCCTTGCCGCCCCGGGAGGCGGCCTCTTCACCCCAGGCTCCGGGCTGCCCCTTCTCCCGGGGGTCAGGTACGGCATTGAGGTACTGACCCAGGTGGGGCCGCTCATGGTGTCTCCTGCTGGCCGATGGCGGCGGACTTGCTCGTTCACACGGTAAGGAAACGGCTGGAGGACATCCGGCTCCACGTCTCCGAATTCGCCACGAGCGCGCCGTGCTGCACGGTGTCCGGCCTGGGCGGGAGTTCAGTCTGTGCCTTGTCCTGGACGTCCCGCTCGTCCGTGTCGAGGTGGCGGACCGGATGATCGTCGCGCGTCGTCGTTCGTCTCACGCGCCAGGCCCCCCGAGGCTTTGGGGCGTCCCTCGGGGGCTGTGAACCCGGGGGCTTCAGTGCTTGGCCGGTGCTTCCAGCTCTGCCCAGACGACCTTGCCCCAGCGCTTCCGGTCGTAGCCCCATCTCCGGCTCAGCGCCTCGACGAGGAACAGGCCGCGCCCTTCCTCGGAGTCGTCGTCGGGGTCTCCCCTCTCGGGTACGTCCTTGCACTTGTCGGCCACGCCGATACGGACCACGCCATCCGCGGGCCGGGTCACTAGGACGCGGACCACTCGGCACCGGGTGTGGTCGATGGCGTTGTTGACCAGCTCGGCGACGATCAGCACTCCGACCTCGGCCAGTTCGCCTATCCCCCAGGCGTGCAGGGCGGTGGAGACGAGCAGACGCGCCCGGCGAGCGGACGCCGGCTTGCACGGCATCGTCTCGGTGTATCCGGGGTTGCCGGTCGCGGTAGGACTGGCCGCGCTCATGGTCACAGGAACATTCCCTCCGGGGTGAACGCCCGCCCCGCGCCACGGTGGCGTCGTGACGGGCTCTCCTCCACGCCGTCGAGGGAAGGGCAACCAGACCTCGACGAGCTGATACCCAGTCAACGGCCGACGGCTGTCGCGGAACAGGAAAGGCTGGGCTCGCGCCGACCCCCTCGAACCGGAAGACTTTGCGCACCCGTTACAAGGGGTCTGGCTCGGTCATGTCCGCACGTCTACCGTCGACGGCATGGGAGCGAACGTCGTCCTCAAGAGCCGGATGGACGAACTCGGGCTCACCCAGGAAGAATTGGCCGGTCGGATGAACGCTGCGTTGGCAGAGATCACCGGCAGGCCCGGTGACGTCTCCGCCCGCACGATCCGCAATCTGCTGAACGGGACGTCCCGCCGCCCCATCGGGCGTACATGCGCAGCCCTTGAGCGGGTGTTCGGATGCCCTGTCGAGCACCTGGGGTTCAGCGCACCACGCACCATGCACCACCCGCAGGAGGACCCCGTGCGGTGCCGCACCTTCATCGCCCTCGCCACCGGGACCGCGGCCGCCACGGTTCCGCTGGTGGCCCAGCGCCGGGCAGTCGGCATGGCGGACGTGGCCCGGGCCGCCGCCGGGCTGCACGCGCTCGTCACGACTGACCAGCGCCAAGGCGGACACACCGATCTGGAGAAAGCAGCCCTCAAGGGCCGCGACAGCGTGCTGGAACTGCAGCGGCGCAACGCCGGCGAACGCGTCCGCCGCGCCCTGTACGCGCTGGCCGCCGACTACACGGATGCGGCCGCATGGTCCTGCATCGACGCCCGCGACCTCGACCAGGCGCAGAGCTATCTGAACGAAGCCACGACGTACGCCGGACTTTCCCAGGACGGCCCCACAGAAGTGAGCGTGTGGGTCAGCATGGCGAGTCTCGCCGCGCAGCGTCACGACTGGCACGAAGCCCTCGCGGCCGCTCAGGCGGCACAAGCCTCTCAAGCGGCCCGCCGCGACCCGTTCTTCGACTCACTGGGGCGCATCCGCGCCGCTCTTGCGTACGCGGCGCTCGGCGACAGCCGCGGTGCCCTCCGCTCACTGGGGTCGGCCCAGGACGCTCTCGCGAAGGCCCCGGAGCGCGAACGCCCACAGTGGACAGCCTTCTACAGCCAAGCCGAACTCGACCACCTCGGCGCCATCGTCAACAACCGCAGCCGACGCCATGCCCACGCCGAAGCCATGGCGCACCGCGCGCTGGCCAGAATCCCGCCCGGCTTCCGCCGAAACCGATCCCTCGCGACCGCACAACTCGCCCTCGCGCAACTGCACCAGGGAGACGTCGAACAGGCCACAGCCACTGCCGCCGACGTTTTCACGATCATGGACGGCGATCCGCTTCCAGGGCGTCTGCGCATCCTCATCGGCGACTTCCACCGGGACCTTGTCGCCCTGGCCCCCTCCACCGCCTGCGCACGCGACTGGGCGGACCGCATGCGAACCGAATGGAGCTGAGCGTGATCAACCTGCGGCACTTCGAGTACGGACACCTTCCCGACGGCTTCCGGGAACTGCTCATCGACGTCCACGCCGACGCCTATGCCGACGCCATGGACGACCCGTTCAACCAGCGTTTCCCTTGGTTCGTCGACCATTGGTCGGGCAGGGAGGGTTTTACCTGCGTCGTGGCGTACGACGAGGACGAACCGACCGGTTTCGCCTACGGCGCCCCGCTCGCCCCCGGCCGCGAATGGTGGCGCTCCACCGGATACCGGCCAAAAGACGGCCGCTCCTCCACCTACGCCGTGTCCGAGGTGATGGTGCGCCCGCGCTGGCGCAAGCGCGGCATCTCCGAGCGCCTGCACGAAGCACTGTTGAAGGAGCGCACGGAAGACCTCGCCGTGCTCCTGGTCGACGTGACCCACCCCAAGGTACGGGCCCTCTACGAGTCGTGGGGGTACACCGGGGTCGGCGAGCAGCAGCCGTTCGCCGACTCCCCGGTGTTCGCGGTGATGGTCAAGGACCTTCGAGCACCCTGCGGCACCTCCGCGAGGCCCGAGAGCTGAAGGGCTGCAAGGTCACCGCGCCACACTCGCCACCAACCGCGCAACCCCCCGCACCCGCGCCCCCGCCCTCCTCCCCACCCCGCACGCCAAGGGACGTACCACCTTCGCCGTTACGCCCACCGGAGTCCAGCGGAGCTGGAGGCGGCCGAGGAGCGGGCTTCTGGTTCCACTGTGACCTCGTGGGGGGTCGTGCCGCCCCGGTAGTCGATGCGGGCCCGCAGGGGCGGGAACGTCAGGGGGGCCAGGAGCAGGGACGTGTTGCGGAGGTGGCCCGAGGTGAGTTGGAGGACCGGGTGGCGGGTGCCCTCGAAGCCGTTGAGGGGGAGGGGGGCCGCCGTCAGGTCCAGGTGGGCCGTGCCTTCGAAGACGCCGGGGCGGACCGGGGTCAGGCGGAACGGGGTCTTCATGCGGCGCCGGCCGGGGGCCAGCAGGAGCGTCGCCACCTGGGGGCCCACCGGCAGCCGCAGGCCCGGGTCGTACGTGCGGATCGTGAGGACGACCGTGGCTCCCGGGCCGCGGTCGACCCGGGTGATCTCGTGGCGGAACTGCGCGCTGGGGAAGGGGCGGGAGTCCAGGCCCTGGTCCGTCAGGTCCAGTTCGGCGCGGGACCTCTCCGACTCCGGGACGTACGCGCCCCAGTACACCCGGCCCTCCGCGTCCATCGACGTCTCCCGTGGCGCCACCCCGTGGCCCAGGCCCCGCGCCGCCAGTCGCGCGTCCGCCAGGCGGTCGTCGCGGATCAGCTGGAGGACGACCCGCTCGGCGCGGGGCAGGCGGGCGTACGCGCCGGGGGACAGCTCCGCCAGGTACGGGTTCACGAGCTCCGCGAAGCCCGTCAGCCACTCCTCGTCACGGAACGGCAGATCACCCGCGTACATCCGGAAGTCGTGCTTCAGGAACTTGTAGTCCTTCGCTTCCTTGATGCCCTCGTGGCCGCTCGTCTGCAAGAAGGCGTCTATCAGGCGCTGTACGTGGATGCGGTCCCGTACGTTCGACAGCTTGTGGCGCTGGTTCGAGATCGACGCCGACTCGGCCGCCTCGTACGGCGCTATGTACCAGCGGTAGACCGGGTCCGGGATCACCGTGAAGGCCCGTGCCAGGCAGTACGCCTGCGCCGAGAACAGCTGGTCCTCGTAGTGGATGCCCTCCGGGAAGCGGAGGTCGTTGCGGTCCAGGAACTCCCGGCGGTACATCTTGCTCGTCGAGAGGTGTTCGAAGAGGAGGGCGGGCTCCGACGCGATTCCCTCCACCGTGCGGTGCTCCGCCACCAGGTGCGGCATCCACGTCGACGTGCGGCCCGTGTCCACCCGGACCCGCTCCACCGCCCCCATCGCGAAGTCCACCTCGCGCTCGCGGTGCGCCGCCAGCAGCAACTCCACCGCCCGCTCCGGGAGTTCGTCGTCGCTGTCCAGGAACATCAGGTACGGGGCGCGCGCGATCTCCAGGGCGCGGTTGCGGGGAGCGCTGCACCCGCCGCTGTTCTCCGGCAGGCGCAGGTACGTGATGCGGGCGTCCTCCGCCGCCAACCGCCGTGCCACGGCAGGCGTGTCGTCCGTCGAGTGGTCGTCGCTGATGATGATCTCGATGTTCGCGTGCGTCTGGCGGCGCAGGGACGCCACCGCGCGCGGCAGCCGCTCCGCGTCGTTGTAGACGATCACCGTCACGGTGACGTCGGGTATCTGCGTCATCGGGTCGTCGCCTCCTCGGGCGTCGGGGCGGGCGTGCGCTCGTCGACCGGGGTCACGGGCGGCAGGGACTCCTCGCTTTCGCCGAGGAAGACGCGGCGCACGACGCGCTCGGCGGCGCGCCCGTCGTCGTACTCGCAGAAGCGCTCGCGGAACACCTTGCGTGCCGCGGCCGCTTCCTCGTCGCGCCACGCGCCCGAGGTGAAGATCTCCGTCAGCTCCTCCTGCGTCCGCGCGACCTTGCCCGGAGCCTCGGTCATCAGGTCGAAGTAGACGCCGCGCGTCTTCGCGTACGTCTCCCAGTCGTCGGCGTAGATGACGATTGGGCGGTCCAGGTTGGCGTAGTCGAACATGATCGACGAGTAGTCCGTGATCAGCGCGTCCGCCGCCAGGGAGAGGTCCTCCACCGGGTCGTAGGAGGAGACGTCGATGATCCGGCCGCTCTTGCGCAGGCCCGCCAGCGGCGAGGTCGCGCCGCCGTAGAAGTAGTGGCCGCGCACGAGCAGGACCGTGTCCTCGCCGAGGCGTTCGGCGAGCGTCGCCAGGTCCAGGCGCGGGGTCCAGGCCGCCTCGTAGTCGCGGTGGGTCGGCGCGTAGAGGATGGCCCGCTTGCCGGGTGCGATGCCGAGCCGGTCGCGGATCGCGCGGATGTCGGCGGCCGTCGCGCTGTAGAAGACGTCGTTGCGCGGATAGCCGTAGTCGAGGGACTCGTACCGCGACGGGTACGCGCGTTCCCACATCCGCGTCGAGTGGCTGTTCGCCGAGACGCTGTACGTCCACTTGTCGACGCGGGCCAGCAGGCTGTGGAAGTTCAGGCCCTTGGACGCCGCCGGGTAGTCGAGCTGGTCCAGGCCCATCCGCTTGAGCGGCGTGCCGTGGTGGGTCTGGACGTGGACCGCGTCGGGGCGCTTGACGATCGCGTTGGGGAAGTTGACGTTGTTGACCAGGTACTTGGCGCGCGCCATCACCTCCCAGTAGCGGGGCGTGCCGGGCACGATGTGGTCGGTGCCGGGCGGCAGCAGCGGGACGTTCGCCGCCGTGACGACCCACACCGGGCGGATGTGCGGGGCGAGTTCGGCGAGCTTCGCCGCGATCGCGGCCGGGTTGCAGGCCACGCCCCGGTCCCAGTAGGCCGTGAAGACGGCGAGGCAGGGGTCGACGGGGCGTTCCAGGTCTCTGCGATAGCGCAGGTCGCGGACCTTCAGGCCCACCTTGTGCTTGCGCGCCACGACCGCCGAACGCAGCTTGCGCCGCTGCTGGTTGGCGGTTTGGAACGTGCGGTACTTCGTGTACGCGTCCTCTTCGAGGATGCGGCGCCGCACGCCCTCCAGGCCGCCCGGCCGCTGGTACCCCTCGGGGCGCCACGCGACGGCCGCCCGCGAGGCGCGGTGGAAGAACTCCTTGCGGACGGCGTCCGGCAGCTTCTCGCGGGCGATGATCCGCAGGCAGTCGCCGACCATCACGTCGTAGAGCGCGGTCCGGGGCGCGGGAGGCAGGCCGAGGTTGGCGGCGAGGGTGAGCAGCGACTCGTGGCGGTCGATGACGCCGAAGCGCTCCTCGGGGCGGCCGGTCGGCAGGCTTTCGGTGCGCAACTCCCGTACGTTCAGGGCTACTTGGTCGAGTGCCGCGATGCGGTCCGCCAGGAGCAGCGCCGCGTACGCCGCGTACGTCTCGTCGTCCCCCGCCAGGTGTTCCGCGTGCTCCCGCCAGAAGTCCGCCCGCAGCACGCGGTTGCCGAGCAGCGGCGTGACCCGCAGCAGGTCGGGGCAGTCCGCGAGCGGCAGGTCACGGCGCCTGCCGGGCGAGGTGCTTGCTGTCGGGGCTCGGCATGCCCTGGTGGCGCCATGTGGAGCGGACGTGGTCGACCACGAGTACGTCGACGCCCTCCCCGAGGTCGGCCACGCGGTCCCCCACCGTGCGCGGCTCGCCCGTCGGCACGGTGTCCTTGCTGTGCACGAAGTGCAGCCACCGGCCGCCCGCCCGCCCGGCGCCCGCCGCCCGCGCCGCCGCGTCGGCCGTGCCCTCGGGGCAGCGGGACGACGGTGACGCCCGGCCGGTCCGAGGCGGCGGCCTGCGCGGAGGCGCCCACCGCGGCGACGATCACCTCGATGCCGGGCGAGGCCTGCGCGGCCAGGGCGTCGAGGCCCGCGGCCAGGTGGCCCTGGACGTCGCGGCCGTACACGACCACGCTCAGCACGGGCGACCCGGCGGTGGTGTCCTGCTGCTCCTCGGGCATGGCGGTGCCCCCCTCTTCCGTACTCATGCGGTCGTCGTCCCTCGGTGGGCCAGCATCCGGTCCACCACGCGGCGCGCGGCCTGCCCGTCGTCCAGGTCGCAGAACGCGGCGCGGAACTCCTCGTACGCCTGTCCGTACGGCTCACTCACCGCGTCCACGTCCCGCAGCGCCGCGATCAGCTCGTCGGAGGTGGTGACCAGCGGGCCCGGCGCGCGCTTCTCGAAGTCGAAGTAGAAGCCGCGCAGGCGGTCGCGGTAGTGCTCCAGGTCGTACGTGAAGAACAGCATCGGACGGCCCGTCACGGCGAAGTCGAACATCACCGAGGAGTAGTCGGTGACCAGGACGTCGGCGACCAGGAGCAGGTCCATGATGTCCGGGTAGCTCGCGACGTCCCACACGAAGCCGTCGCCCGCGCCCGGCACCGGCTCCACGATGTGCGCGTGCGGGCGGACCAGGAGCACGTGGTCGTCGCCCAGTTCGTGGCGCGCCTTCTCCAGGTCGACGCGCAGGTCGAGCAGGAAGCCGCCGCGGTGGCGCTGCTTGTCCTCGCGCCAGGTCGGGGCGTAGAGGATCACCTTCTTGCCGTCGGGCAGGCCGAGGGCGCGGCGTACGCGGGCGGCGCGCTCGGCGCGGTCGGGGGCGAGCAGGACGTCGTTGCGGGGGTAGCCCGCCTCCAGGAGTTCACCGTCCACGTCGCCGCCGAACCGGAAGGCGCTGCGCATGATCGGCGTGCTGAACCGGTTGGGGGAGAGCAGCATCGTCCACTGGTGGCGCTCGCGGTCCAGGTCCAGCAGGTACTGGGTGCTCGCGAAGTGGTCGTTGTCGAAGTCGAAGCCGATCCGCTTCAGCGGGGTGCCGTGCCAGGTCTGGACGATCTGCTGGCCCTCGCGCCGCTCCAGCCAGCGCGGGAAGTGCGTGTTGCCGACGATGTAGCGGGAGCGGGCCATCGCCTCGTAGTACTCGGGGCTGTGCACGCGCACCGCCTTCGCGGTCGGCGGGACCTCGCACTGGCCGTCCTTGACGACCCACAGGTGTTCGAGGGGCAGGCCGCGGCGGACATCTCCTCGTGGATGGCGCGCGGCGAGTCCCGTGTATGCGGCCGCCGAAGACGTCGTACAGGACGGCTTCGCGCAGCGCTCGCGGCGCGGCGGCGGGGTAGGCCTCGGTGCGCAGGCGGGTCTGGCGGTAGCGGCTGCGCTCGTCGGGGCGCAGCTCGGAGTGGGCCATCAGCGCCAGCTGGTCGTACTGGCGGGCCTGCAGCTCGACGCGCTTGCCGTGCGCCACGACCTCCAGGGGCAGCTGCGCGTGGACGGGCGGGGCGAGCTGCACGGCGGTGCGGGAGCCGTCCGGCTTCTGCACGGACGGCCACCAGAAGCCGGCCCGCAGCGGGATGCCGCCGGCGTGGGCGTGGGTGGGGGCGGGGACGAAGCTCGCCTCGAAGCGGCCGCCCCTGGCGTGGGCGGGGAACGTGTACTCGTGGCCCGACCAGCTCTGGCGCAGGACCAGTTCGAGGTCGCAGGCGCCCTGCGCGGGGTAGCTGCCGGTGAGGGTGACGGTGCCGTCGGGGGCCACGGAGACGCGGTCGACCAGCGGCTGCGCGGGCTGGTCGCAGAGCTGGAGGTAGCCGCCGGGGCTGCGGCGGGCGTACATCGCGCGGTCGCCGTGCGGGAACTGGGCGCCGGAGAAGCCTTCTCGGTCGTCCAGGATGAGGGCGAGGCGGGTCGACTTGGCCCCAGCTCCAGCCTCGGCCCCGGCCCCAGCCCCGGCCCCGATCCCGGTGACGATCTCTACCGACATGTCCCACCGGCCGATCGACCGCTCCGCCTGCGTCGGCCGCAACCGCTCGTGGTCCTCGCGGACCTCCGTCAGGACCGCCGTGTCCACCCGGGCGGTGAACGGGACGCGGCCGCGCGCGCGACGCCGAGGTCCAGCGGGACCGTGCGGATCGTGCCGGACTCGCGGTGGCGCATGCGCAGCCGGGCCGTACCCTCGGGCGCCGTGCGCAGCACACCGCGTACGAGGAGACCGGTGCCCTCGGCGCGGACCTCCAGGGCACGCGCGTGCGCCGTCTCCACGCGGATGGCCAGCTCGCCGTCCTGGATCTGCGGGGCGACGCGGACGTCCTCGGTGACCCAGTGCGCGGGCGGCGTCTGGCCGGAGCCCGTGCCCGCGCCGTACAGCGGCCCGCGCCGCGGCGTCGAACCCGTGCCCGCCACGGCGACCCGCACGTACCACAGGCCGTCCACATACCTGCCGCGGTGCCGCAGCCGCGCCGGGTTCACCAGCGCCCCGAAGCCCGCCCAGTCGGCGTGCCGGAACTCCGCCCCCGAGGCCACGGTGGCCTCCGGGTCCAGGTGGCTGCGGGCGGGCACAAGGACCGTGCGGCGGCTGCCCTTCTCCTTCAAAATGAGCGACTTGAGGGCCTTGCTCCGCGACTCGGCGCCGAGCTGGCGCGGGAACGCCCAGCCGGACAGCCACAGCTTGCCGTCGTGCCAGGCGGCCCGGTCGAGGCGGCTGCGCAGCCGCAGTTCGGGGTCGAGGCGCAGCACCGCGTCCGGCACCGGGACCGTCGGGTCGAGGAAGGGGTAGTCCGCCTTGGGGTGCAGCGTCCCGGTGACCGGGATCGAGCCGCCGTGCTCCTTCTCGAACTCCAGCTGCGCGATCAGCTCGTCCAGGCGCCGGTGCACGGTCAGGTACAGCTTCAGCTTGTGCGGCACGTGCAGCGCGCGCACCGCGTCCTGCCCGATCTCGCGGACGAGGCGGCCCACGTGCTCCAGGAACGCCTCCTGGTACGCGGCGTCCGAGCCGGGCAGCACCCGCCAGAAGAGCGGGATCTCCTCGGCGAGCGCGTTGTTGTCGTAGACCCGCAGGTGCTCGGCGTACATCGGGTCGTCGCCGACGCGGGCGAGCAGGAACTCGCGCACCATGCGGATCGACTTCACGCGGTCGATCAGGCCCTGCGGGTTGGTGCGGTTCTGCGTGATGGAGCGCTCGCCGATCTCGCGCTCGCGCCAGTTGTAGATCGGCTCGCTGAGCACGTCCACGGCGTCCGCGAGGTAGTGCGCGGGGACGCTGACGGGGGCGTCCTCGTAGAGCATGGCCTCCGGGTACGCGAACCGGTGCTTCTCCCAGAAGGAGCGGCGGTACACCTTGTTCCACGCGGTGCGGTCGGTCAGCAGCGGGCGGAACTTCGAGACGTGCGTCCGCAGCCGGGTCGCCGCGAACGGCACGCGGTGCACGGGCGACTGGACGTACCCGGCGGAGCGGAAGCGGGTGACGTTGCCCGCCGCGAAGTCGGAGCCGGTCTCGTCGAGCGTCTCGATGAGCAGGGCGTACGCCGTCGCGGGCAGCGTGTCGTCACTGTCGACGAACGCGAGGTACTCGCTGTGCGGGGACATCTCCCGTACGCCCGTGTTGCGCGCCGCGCCCAGGCCCTTGTTCTCCTGGGATATGAGGCGGAAGCGGGGGTCGGCCGCCGCGAAGCGCCCGGCGATCGCCGCGCTGCCGTCCGTCGACCCGTCGTCGACCATGACCACTTCGAAGTCCGTGAAGGTCTGGGCCGCCAGGGACTCCAGGCACTCGTCGAGGTAGAGCTCGACGTTGTAGACGGGGACGACAACACTCAGCCGTGGCTGCACGCGCACTCCTTCTGTTGCTAAACGCTCCCATAGTGTAAGGATGCGCGTATTGGTGCGACAAAAGGGCTACCTGTCCGGTTTTGGAACGGCGGTACGGGATACCCGGGGCGGTCGGCGCGGCAGGCGCGGTCAGCTCTTGCCACCGCCTGTGAACCGCTCGTACTCCTTCAGCACGTCCCCCGTCGGCCCGTCCATCCGCAGCTCGCCGCGCTCCAGCCACAGCACCCGGTCGCAGGTGTCGCGGATCGACTTGTTGTTGTGGCTGACCAGGAAGACCGTGCCCGCGTGCTTGCGCAGCTCGCGGATGCGGGCCTCGGAGCGCTTCTGGAAGGAGCGGTCGCCGGTGGCCAGCGCCTCGTCGATGAGCAGGACGTCGTGGTCCTTGGCGGCGGCGATGGAGAAGCGCAGGCGGGCCGCCATGCCGGAGGAGTACGTGCGCATCGGCAGCGTGATGAAGTCGCCCTTTTCGTTGATGCCGGAGAACTCGACGATGTCGTCGTAGCGCTCCGCCACCTGCTCGCGGCTCATGCCCATGGCGAGACCGCCGAGGCGTACGTTGCGCTCGCCCGTCAGGTCGTTCATCATCGCCGCGTTCACGCCGAGCAGGGAGGGCTGGCCGTCGGTGAAGATGCGGCCACGCTCCACCGGCAGCAGGCCCGCGACCGCCTTGAGCAGCGTCGACTTCCCCGAGCCGTTGGTGCCGATCAGGCCGATCGCCTCGCCCTTGCGAGCCGTGAAGGACACGTTCTTGACGGCGTGCACCGTGCGCACGCCCGCCCGCGCCTCGGTCCTCCTGCGGCCGCCGATGATGCGGTTGAGGGCGGCGGTGGCGGTGCCGCGGCCCGCGCCGGTGCCGTGCACGCGGTAGACGATGTCGACCTGGTCGACGATGACGGTGGGGGCGGGGGCGGTCTCTGTCTCAGCCACGGCCGTAGGTCTCCTCTGCCTTCCAGAAGTAGATGAACCCGCCGACCCCGGCGAGCAGCGCCCAGCCCAGCGCCCACGCCCACACGTGGGGCGGGAGCTGGTCCGCGCGGAAGGTGTCGATCAGGGCGAAGCGCATCAGGTCGATGTAGACGGCCGCCGGATTGCACTCCAGGAGGACCTGGACGGCGTGCGGCAGGCCCCGGTCCTTCAGGACCGCGTCGATGCTCCACATCACCCCGGACGCGTACATCCACGTCCGCAGCACGAACGGCATCAGCTGCGCGATGTCCGGCGTCTTGCTGCCGAGCCGGGCCATGACGAGCGCGAGGCCCGTGTTGAACGTGAACTGGAGGACGAGGACCGGCACCACCAGGAGCCACGACGCGGTGGGCGGCACGCCGAAGCAGAGCAGGATCACCACCAGCGCGCCCATGGAGAACAGCAGCTGCTGGAGCTGTTGCAGGCAGTACGAGATGGGCAGCGAGGCGCGCGGGAAGTGCAGGGCGCGCACCAGGCCGAGGCTGCCCGATATGGCGCGGGTGCCGGCCATGACGGACTGCTGCGTGAACGTGAAGACGAAGACGCCGGTGACCAGGAACGGGACGTAGTCCTCCACGTCCCGCTTGGTGTTCATCAGGACGCCGAAGATGAAGTAGTAGACCGCCGCGTTCAGCAGCGGGGTCATCACCTGCCAGAGCTGGCCGAGCTTGGCCTGGCTGTACTGCGCCGTCAGCTTGGCCGTCGCGAAGGCGGTGATGAAGTGGCGGCGCCGCCGGAGCTGCCGGACGTACCGCGGGCAGGGAGGGGCGGGCGCCGCTGACGGTCAGGCCGTGGCGGGCGGCGAGTTCGGCGGGGGCGAGGGGCGCCGCCGTGGTGG
>RBWT01000188.1 GCA_004010275.1 Streptomyces huasconensis | reverse complement strand
GGGACCAGCACCGCGCCCGGACCCGCCGCGTCCAGTGCCTGCGGCAGGGACGGTTCCTGGTGGCTGAGGTGGCCCACCACGGGGCCGACGCCGCACAGTGGCGCACCTGGCTCAGAGCCGCTCCAGGGTGGCGGTCGCGGCGGGCACCGTGCTGCCGTGCACGGCGAGGACCAGCGGTGGGGGCATGGCGGTCCCTTCGTACGAGGGCGCTCCCGGCCGGTGGAGCGGGCGCTGGCCAGTGCGAGGTGTGACGGTCGGCCGGGGGTGGCACGTCCGGTGCGGAGAGGCGCGGACGCCGCGAGGGGTCGCCGGCGCATGCCCCGCGGCGTCCGCGCCCAACCGAGGCTAGGGCGCCCGGGCGGGCGGCGGAGGGGGCCGGGAGACCCTCGCGCCACCGCCGTCCGGTCTGGGTCCGGTGGGACCTCCGGGCAGGACCGTGGGCCCGGGAAAGGGGGCAAAGGACCCCTCGGCGGGGGCCGTTCCGCGGTCCTCGGGGCCGTGCGCGCCGCCTAGCGTCGGAAGGAACACCCCCGACCTTGACAACGATGGAGCGTGACCGTATGGCTCGCACCCTGCTGCTCATCGGCCACGGCATGGTGGGCCAGCACCTCCTGGAGGCGCTCGCCGCACGCGGGGCCCTCGCGGGCCCGGGCGCGGCGGCGGACGCCTGGGAGGTGACCGTCCTCGCGGAAGAGCCGCGCCCCGCCTACGACCGCGTGCACCTGTCCTCCGTCTTCACCGGGACGGCCGCCGAGGAGCTGTCCGTCTGCGACCCCGGCTTCCTCACCCGGCACGGCATCGACCTGCGGCTGGGCGACCCGGCCGTCCGCATCGACCGCGCCCGGCGCCTGGTGACCACCGCCTCGGGCGCCACCGTCGGCTACGACGCGCTCGTCCTGGCCACCGGCGCCGTCCCCTTCGTCCCGCCGATCGACGGCGCCCACGCCCCCGGCTGCTTCACCTACCGCACCCTGGAGGACGTCGAACGCCTCACCGCCCACACCCGGGAGGCGAAAGCGCGTTCCGGAGTCGTCATCGGCGGCGGTCTGCTGGGGCTGGAGGCAGCGGGCGCGCTGCGCACCCTCGGACTCGGCACCCACATCGTGGAGTTCGCGCCCCGGCTGATGCCCCTCCAGGTGGACGAGGGCGGCGCGGCCGCGCTGCACGCCACCGTGGAGTCGATGGGCGTGGCGGTGCACACCGGGGTCGGCGCCATCGCCGTGGACACCGGGCCCGGTGGGGTCGTGCGGGGCCTGCGGCTGACCGACGGCCGGCACCTGACGGCCGATGTGGTGGTCTTCTCCGCCGGGGCGCGGCCCCGCGACCAGCTCGCGCGCGAGGCCGGGCTGGCGGTGGGCGAGCGGGGCGGGATCGTGGTGGACGAGCACTGCCGCACCGCCGATCCCCTGATCCACGCCATCGGCGACTGCGCGCGGGCCGCGGACGGCCAGGTCTACGGGCTGGTGGCCCCCGGCTACCAGATGGCCGAGGTGGTGGCCGACGCCCTGGCCGGCGCCGGCACCGCCGTCTTCACCGGCGCGGACACCTCCACCAAGCTCAAGCTGCTGGGCGCCGACGTGGCCTCGTTCGGCGCGCCGTTCGCCGACGAGGACGGCGACGCGGTCTGCGTGGCCTTCTCCGACTCCCGCGCGGGCGTCTACAAGAAGCTGCTGCTCGGCCCGCAAGGGCAGTTGCTGGGCGGCGTCCTGGTCGGCGACACCGAGGCGTACGGCTCCCTCCAACCGCAGGTGGACCGGGTCCTGCCGGTCCCGCCGGAGTCCTATCTGCTGCCGGCCACGGACGCCGGCGCGCAGCCGCCGGGCGCGGAGGCCCTGCCGGACGGCGCGGTGATCTGCTCCTGCCACAACGTCACCAAGGGCGCGGTGCGCGCCGCCATCGCCGAGCATGGCCTCACCGACCTCGCCGGCGTCAAGCGGTGCACCAAGGCCGGCACCGGCTGCGGCGGCTGCGCCGGCACCCTGCAGACCCTGCTCGACGCCGAACTGGCCGCCGCGGGCGTGGCGGTGCGGCATGGCCTGTGCGAACACTTCGCGCTGACCCGCTCCGAGATCTTCGAGAAGATCCGCACCGAACGCATCCGCTCCTTCACCGAACTCCTGGAGCGCTACGGCACCGGCGAGGGCTGCGCGGTCTGCAAGCCGGTGGTCGCCAACGCCCTCGGCTCGCTCGCGCCCGAGCTCGGCCTGGGCCACATCCTCGACGGCGAGCAGGCCGCCCTGCAGGACTCCAACGACCTCTTCCTCGCCAACCTCCAGAAGGACGGCACGTACTCGGTGGTGCCGCGCGTCCCGGGCGGGGAGATCACCCCGGAGAAGCTCATGGTGATCGCCGAGGTGGCCCGCGACCACGGGCTCTACACGAAGATCACCGGCGGGCAGCGCATCGACCTGTTCGGCGCCCGCAAGGAAGACCTCCCGGCGATCTGGCGGCGGCTGGTGGACGCCGGGTTCGAGTCCGGACACGCCTACGGCAAGTCGCTGCGCACCGTGAAGTCCTGCGTGGGCGCGCGGTTCTGCCGCTTCGGGCAGGGTGACTCGGTCCAGCTCGCCATCGACCTGGAGCTGCGCTACCGGGGCCTGCGCACCCCGCACAAGATCAAGGGCGGGGTGTCCGGATGCCTGCGCGAGTGCGCCGAGGCCCGGGGCAAGGACGTCGGCGTCATCGCCACGGCCGGCGGCTGGAACCTCTACGTGTGCGGCAACGGCGGGACCACCCCGCGCCACGCCGATCTGCTCGCCTCCGACCTGTCCGCCGCGGAGCTGTTCCGGCTGATCGACCGGTTCCTGATGTACTACCTGCGCACCGCCGAGCGGCTGGAACGCACCGCCCCGTGGTGCGAGCGGATGGGCGGCACGGACCACCTCAAGTCCGTCCTGATCGATGACGCGCTGGGCCTGTGCGACGAGCTGGAGGCCCAGATGGACCGGCACGTGGCGGCGTACCGCGACGAGTGGCGGGCCGTCCTGGCGGACCCGGCCGCGCTGGCCCGCTTCCGGCGGATCGGCCCCGACGACGCCCCGCAGGCCGGGTCCCCGGAGTTCCTGGAGACCGGCCGGGGCCGCCCGGCGGTGCTGCCGGACGGGACCGAGGCGGCGCTGTTCAAGGACCGCGACGGCACCCTGTACGCGGTCGGAAACCGCGACCCGTTCTCCGGCGCGGACGTGATCGCCGACGTGCATCATGGCAGCCGCGACGGGGTGCCGGTCGTCGCCTCGCCCATGCACAAGCAGGAGTTCGACCTCCGTACCGGGGAGTGCCTGGACGACCCGCGCGTCCGCCTGCCGGTCCACGAGGTCCCGGCCGCCGGCGGCACCGGCAGCTGAACCACGGCGTTCGCGTTTTCCGGCAGGTCCGGCCGGCGTCCGCCGGCTCCTACCTGCCCCGTCCGGCGCCGGCGGCGGGTGCCGCGGTCCGGTGGCGGTAGACCAGGTACGGGCGGGCCAGGTAGCCGATCGGCGCGCTCCAGACGTGGACGAGCCGCGTGAAGGGCCAGGCGGCGAAGAGCAGGCAGGCGCTCAGCGCGTGCAGTCGGAACAGCAGCGGGGCACCGCTGATTGCCCCCGGGTCGGGACGGAGCGTGAAGACGGAGCGGAACCAGACGGAGACCGTCGCGCGGTAGTCGTAGCCGGGGCCGAACGTGTTGTGGGTCAGGGTCGCCGTGATGCCGAGCAGTACGGTGGCGGCCAGCAGCGGGAAGAGGACCTTGTCGCTGCGGAGGCTGCGCAGGCGGACGCGGCGGGACAGCAGCCGCCGGGCGCACAGCAGGGCGAGTCCGGCGACCATGGCGGCGCCCGCGAGGGAGCCGCCCCACACCGCCACGAGGTGGTAGCCGTGCTCGCCCAGGCCGGCCGCCGCGGTCCACGAGGCGGGTACGGCCAGGCCGATGACATGGCCGGCGATCACCATGAAGGCGCCGAGGTGGAACAGCGGGCTGCCCCAGCGCAGCCAGCGGTGCTCCAGCAGTTGACTGGTGTGCGAGGTCCAGCCGAACTGGTCGTGGCGGTAGCGCCAGACATGCCCGGCGACGAAGACCGCCAGGCAGGCGTAGGGGAACGCCACCCACAGCAGCAGGTCGATCCCGTCGGTGGAGGCGGCGGCGGAGGCGGTGGTCATCGGGGGCCTTCCGGAGTGGACGACGGGGAGGGCGGGGACGGGGGAGCGGACGGGCACGCGTGCGGGGACGGGGCCGGCATGAGGGTGGGCGGGGCCTGGTCGGGCGGGGTGAAGGTGCCGGGCGGCGCGAACTCGCCGCTGCCGTATTCCCCGTAGGGGGCCAGTCCGATGTCCTCCCGCGGGGGCCCCTGGGCGGCAGCTCGGCCACCGCGCCGCCGGCGTCGTGATCGGCGGCAGCAGGGCCAGCAGCGCGGCCAGGACGTGCCGGTACGGGGAGTCCGCGTCGGTCAGCGCACGGTGGATCAGCGCCAGGCCGCGCCGGTGCTGCCGCAGCGGCGCCTCGCCCGTCCCCGGCCCGGCCAGCGCCGCGAACTCCAGGACGAGGGGGAGGTGATCAGGCAGTTCGCCGTCGTCCGCCCGCCAACCGGCGGCGCGGTAGCGGCGGTTGAGGGTGAGCAGGGCCATCCCGCGGCGGCGGGTGTCGCCGTGCAGGTAGTAGGTGAGGTAGAGGCTGCTCTTGCGGCGCAGGTCGAAGGTCTCGACGTAGTGGGCCCGGAGCGCGTCCGCGGGCCGGGCGGCGAACCAGTCGGTGAAGGCGGTCAGATGCCTGGCTGTGGGGGAGGGCTGCAGGCAGCGCACCTCGTCCGCCAACTCGTCCCGGGCAGCGGTCAGTTCCTCGTCCGGATATTGGAGCAGCAGGGAGATCAGGCGCAGCAGCAGCGAGCGTTCCCGCACCTCCCGGGGGGTCAGGCGGGTCGCCCGGCGGCCCCGGCCGCGCAGGAGGACGGTCCGGGCGCTCACCGGTGGCCTCCCGCGGCCGCATCCGGGGTGCCGCGCCGGCGCACGGTGGGCATGCCGAGCAGCACCGCGCGCTCCCCGGGCGTGCCCCCGCCCTCCGCCGGCGGCCCGGCCGTCTCCACCGGGCAGCGGTTCTCCAGGGCGGTGAGCGCGGCGGCGTCCTCCTTGTGCGCGGCCGGGACGACGTACCGGTCCGCGTACTTGGCCACCGCCAGCAGCCGGTGCAGGTCCTGCGCCTCCTGGGCGGTCAGCCCCACGGCCCGGAGCGCGGCCTCGTCCCCGTCCTCGCCCAGGGTGCGGGCCCGCATGTACGAGCGCAGCGCGGTCAGCTTCATCAGCACCCCGCCGACCACGTCGGTGTCCCCGGCGGTGAACAGCTCGGCCAGGTACTCCAGCGGAATCCGCAGCCGGGTGACGGCCGCGAACACATGGTCGGGGTCGTCCTGGTCACCGCCCGCCGACGTCACCGCGTCCAGGACGGGCGAGAGCGGCGGCACGTACCAGACCATCGGCAGAGTGCGGTACTCCGGGTGCAGCGGCAGCGCCACCCGGTAGGTGGAGATCAGCGCGTACACCGGCGAGCGGCGGGCCGCGTCCAGCCAGTCCTCGGGAATCCCGGACTCCCGTGCGGCGGCGATGACCTGGGGGTCGTGCGGGTCGAGGAAGACGTCACGCTGGGCGTCGAGGAGGTCCCGCTCGTCGGGGGTGGCGGCGGCCTCGCCGACCCGGTCGGCGTCGTAGAGCACCAGTCCGAGGTAGCGAAGCCGGCCGACGCAGGTCTCGGAGCAGACGGTGGGCTGCCCGGCCTCGATGCGCGGGAAGCAGAACGTGCACTTCTCGGCCTTGCCGGTGGCGTGGTTGACGTACACCTTCTTGTACGGGCACGCGGTCACGCACATCCGCCAGCCCCGGCAGCGGTGCTGGTCGACCAGGACGATGCCGTCCTCGACCCGCTTGTACATCGCGCCGGACGGGCAGGCCGACACACAGGCCGGGTTCAGGCAGTGCTCGCACAGGCGGGGGAGGTGGAAGAGGAAGGTCTGCTCGAACGCGAACTTCACCCGCTCCGCCCACTCCCCGGACAGGTTGGGGTCGCCGCCGGCGTGCTCCGGGGCGCCGCCGAGGCTGTCCTCCCAGTTGGCGCCCCAGGTGACGGCGGTGGGCCGGCCGGTGAGGAGGGAGTGGGGGCGGGCGACCGGCAGGTCCGGGCCGGCGGGGGCGCTGACGAGGGTGTCGTAGTCGTAGGTGACCGGCTCGTAGTAGTCCTCGATGGTGGGCAGGTCGGGGTTGGAGAACAGGGACAGCAGGCGTTTGATCCGGCCGCCGGAGCGCAGCACCAGGCGGCCGCGGCGGTCGAGCATCCAGCCGCCCTTCCACTGCTCCTGGTCCTCGTAACGGCGGGGGTAGCCGACACCGGGCTTGGTCTCGACGTTGTTGAACCAGGCGTACTCGACGCCGGTGCGGTTGGTCCAGGTCTGCTTGCAGGTGACCGAGCAGGTGTGGCAGCCGATGCACTTGTCGAGGTTCATCACCATCGCCACCTGGGCCATGACGCGTCCGATGGGGGCGGTGCCGCGGGGCATGTCAGTACTCCACTCGCTGGTCGCGCCGGCGGATGACGGTGACCTCGTCACGCTGGTTGCCGGTCGGGCCGTAGTAGTTGAAGGCGTAGGTGAACTGGGCGTAGCCGCCCGCGAGGTGGGTGGGCTTGACCAGCAGACGGGTCAGCGCGTTGTGGCCGCCGCCGCGCCGGCCGCTGACCTCGGTCGTCGGCACGTTCACCGTGCGGTCCTTGGCGTGGTACATGTACACCGTGCCCTCGGGCATGCGGTGGCTGACCACGGCGCGGGCCGCCACCACGCCGTTGCGGTTGTACGCCTCGATCCACTCGTTGTCCCGTACGCCGATCTTCCCGGCGTCCGCGGTGGACATCCAGATGACCGGGCCGCCCCGGGACAGCGCCAGCATGTAGGCGTTGTCCTGGTACTCGGAGTGGATGGACCACTTGGAGTGCGGGGTCAGATAGCGCACGGTGACCTCGGCCCGTCCGGGCTCGTGCAGGTGCTCGTCGCCGTAGTGGCGCAGCGCGTTCAACGGCGGCCGGTAGACGGGCAGTTGCTCGCCCAGCTCGCTGATCCAGTCGTGGGCGGCGAAGAAGTGCTGGCGGCCGGTGAGGGTGTGCCACGGCTTGTCGTGCTCGACGTTGATCACGAACGGGGAGTAGCGGCGGCCGCCGGATTCCGAGCCGGACCACTCGTACGAGGTCATGACCGCGCGCGGCTGGGTGCGGGTGTCGGCGAAGGTGATCCGCTCGGCCTCGCGCACGGCGGCCAGCGCCGCCAGTCCGGTGCTGCCGGTCTGCCGCTCCAGCTCCCGGAAGCCCTCCGTCGCCAGGCGCCCGTTGGAGGTGCCGGACAGCGCCAGGATCGCCTCGCACATATCGCTCGCGGTGGCCAGCGACGGGCGGCCCGTGCCGGCGCCGTCGCGGACCGTGCCGCAGCGGCTCCGCAGCTCCTCGATCTCCCGGTCGGGGTGGACGGTGACGCCCTTGGTGGTGGTGCCCAGCGTCTCCAGCAGCGGGCCCACGGCCCGCAGCTTGTCCGCCACGGCCGGGTAGTCCCGTTCCACCACGACCAGCTTGGGCATGGTGCGGCCCGGCACCGGCTCGCACTCGCCCTTGCGCCAGTCCCGCACCACCCCACCGGGCTGGGCGAGTTCGTCCGGGGTGTCGTGGGTGAGCGGCACCGGCAGCACGTCGGTACGGGTGCCCAGGTGCGTGGCGGCCAGCTCGCTGAAGCGGTCGGCCAGGGCCAGGAAGGTGTCGTAGTCGGTGCGGGCCTGCCAGGGCGGGGCGATGGCCGGGGTGAAGGCGTGCACGAAGGGGTGCATGTCCGTGCTGGACAGGTCGTCCTTCTCGTACCAGGTCGCGGCCGGCAGCACCACGTCGGACAGCAGGCCGGTGGAGGTCATCCGGAAGTCCATCGACACCAGCAGGTCGAGCTTGCCCTCGGGGGCCTCCGGGCGCCACACCACCTCCTCGGGCCGCTCGCCCTCCGGCGTCTCCGCCGAGCGGACGGCCGCGTCGGTGCCCAGCAGATGGCGCAGGAAGTATTCGTTGCCCTTGCCGGACGAACCGAGGAGGTTGGCGCGCCAGACGGTGAGGACGCGGGGGAAGTTGGCCGGGTCGTCCGGGTCCTCGGCGGCGAACCGCAGTCGGCCGGACGTCAGTTCGTCCACGATGTGCTCGGCGACCCCGCGCCCCTGGGCCGCGGCCTCGTCGGCCAGGTCCAGCGGGTTGCGGTTGAAACCGGGGTGGCCCGGGGTCCAGCCCAGGCGGACGGCCTGCGCCAGGCAGTCCGCGAACGCCTTGCCCCGGAAGCGGCCCGCGCCCAGCGGCGAGGCCAGCTCGTCGGGCCCGAACGCCTCGTAGCGCCACTGGTCGGTGTGCAGGTACCAGTACGAGGTGCCCGCCATGTGCCGGGTCGGCCGCTGCCAGTCGAACGCGAACGCCAGGTGCTGGAAGCCGGTCAGGGGGCGGACCTTCTCCTGGCCCACGTAGTGCGCCCAGCCGCCGCCGTTGACGCCCTGGCAGCCGGTCATCGTGGTCAGCGCCAAAAACGCCCGGTAGATGGTGTCGGAGTGGAACCAGTGGTTGGTGCCCGCGCCCATGGCGATCATCGAACGGCCGCGGGTGCGCTCGGCGTTGCGGGCGAACTCCCGCGCGATCCGCGCCGCCTGCTCGGCCGGTACCGACGTGACGGTCTCCTGCCAGGCCGGGGTGTAAGGCCGGCTCGCGTCCTCGTACGAGTCCGGCCAGTCACCCGGCAGACCGGGCCGCCGCACCCCGTACTGCGCCAGCAGCAGGTCGAAGACCGTGGTGACCAGGCGGCCCCCGACGCGCCGCACGGGCACCCCGCGCACCATCACCGCACCGCCCTCGGTGCCGCCCTCGTCGAAGCGCGGCAGCGCCACGGCCACCGTCTCCTCGGCGCTGTCGAGCAGGCTCAACTCCGGTACGGTGTCGCCCAGATCGAGGTTCCAGTGGCCTTGCCCGGCCTTGCCCCAGCGGAAGCCGAGGGAGCCGTTGGGCACCACGCAGTCACCGGCTGCCCGCGTCCACGAGCACGGTCTTGGACTCCGCGTGCTCGGTGCGGTGCCCGAGGTCGGCGGCGGTCAGGAAGCCGTCCGGGACCAGGCCGTGCTCGTGCGCGCGCAGCGTCACCAGGAACGGCGCGTCGGTGTACTTCCGCAGGTAGTCCTCGAAGTACGGCACCGTGCGGTCCACCAGGAACTCGCGCAGGATCACATGCCCCATCGCCATCGCCAGCGCCCCGTCCGTCCCGGGGTGCGGCGCCAGCCACTCGTCCGCGAACTTCACGTTGTCGGCGTAGTCGGGGCTGACCGCGACGACCTTGGTGCCGTTGTAGCGGGTCTCGGTCAGGAAGTGGGCGTCCGGGGTGCGGGTGACGGGGATGTTGGAACCCCACATGACCAGATATCCGGCATTCCACCAGTCCGCTGCCTCCGGGACGTCGGTCTGGTCGCCGAACACCTGCGGGGAGGCGACGGGCAGATCGGCGTACCAGTCGTAGAACGACAGCAGGGTGCCGCCGATCAGCGACAGGAACCGCGAACCGGCCGCGTAGGACGCCATGGACATCGCCGGGATCGGCGAGAAGCCCGCCACCCGGTCGGGGCCGTACGCCTTGACCGTGTGGACGTGGGCGGCGGCGATCAGCTCGGTCACCTCGTCCCAGTCCGCGCGGACCAGGCCGCCCTTGCCGCGGGCCTGCTTGTACGCGCGGGCCTTCTCCGGATCGCCGGTGATCTCCGCCCAGGCCGCCACCGGATCGCCGAGCCGCTGCCGGGCCTCGCGCCACAGCGTGAGCAGCGCGCCGCGCACGTAGGGGTAGCGGACCCGGCTGGGGGAGTAGGTGTACCAGGAGAACGACGCCCCGCGCGGGCAGCCGCGCGGCTCGTACTCGGGGTGGTCGGCGCGACGAGGGGTAGTCGGTGGCCTGGTGCTCCCAGGTGATGATGCCGTCCTTGACGTACACCATCCACGAGCAGGAACCGGTGCAGTTGACGCCGTGGGTGGAGCGCACCACCTTGTCGTGCGCCCAGCGGTCCCGGTAGAACCCCTCCCACTGCGGGTCACCGGTCCCGAACGCGGCGCGTCCGTCCGCCGAGACCTCGCCGCGGGTCAGCAGCCTGCGGGCGGCCAGTGGCCAATTCCGTTCGGCGCGCGGCCGCTCCGGTCGTGCGCTCTGGTCATTCTCCATGGTGACCAACGTTAGGTCTGCGCCATTGCCGGAACGGGTGGCCAAACGGCCCTGGTGGCCCGTCCCTTCGTCCCCGATCCCGCTGGCCGTCACCGGCAACCGGCCCGCGTCCCGCCGAAGAGGGCCGGACGGCCCGGGTGAAAGGGCTGATCGGCCGCCCGCCGGGCGCCGCCGCTGCCGCATGCTGGACAGCGACCGACCAGGAGGTGACCCGTGAAGCACGGTGACCGGCCCTGCCGATGGGAAGCGGTGGCGCTGCCGGCGGGCCGCGCGGCAGCCGCCCGGGCCGCGGGCGCCGGGGAGGCGGGGCGGTGAGCATCGGCACTTGGGCCGTGGTGCGCTTCCTGCATGTGACGGGCGCGGTGGTGTGGGTCGCGGCCAGCTGGCGCTGACCCTGGTGGTGCTGCCGCTCGCCGGCGGCTGCCTGTCCGCCGAGGCCCGGGACGCTTCGCGGCCGCCGCCGGCCGCCGGTTCGGGCTGCTGACCGCGGCGCTGTTCCTGCCCCTGCAACTGGCCACCGGCTGGGCCATGGCCTGGCACAAGGGCGTCACCTGGGCGTCGCTCGCGGACCCCGGCTACGGGCGAACCCTGGCCGCGAAACTCGCGCTGTTCGCGGTGGTGATGCTCGCCGCGGCCGGGCACGGCTTCGCCTACGCCCGGGGGCGGGCCGTACTGGCCCGGGTGCTGGCGCTCGGCTCGCTGGCCGGTTCGCTGGGCGTCGTCCTGCTCGCCGCCGCCCTCCCGGTCACCTGAACCGCGCGCTGCCGCACGCCAGTTGAGGCGCCTCCCCGCCCTGTACCGACTTTCGGCCGGGGCCACCGGTCCCGGCGCCGGCGTCCCGAGCGCGGACCGAAGGGCCCGCGTGGGCAGGACCGGTCGGAGCGGAACGAGGCACTTACGGCCCCGTCCGCCGGCGCCGCGCCTCACGAATGCTGGAGGAGGCCGCCGCATCGCCGACCGTCGCGCGACGCGGTCCGGCCACCGCGAACAGGAGGAAGATGATGGTGCTCCAGCAGTACGGGAGCGACGCGACACGGCAGGCGCAGGCGCAGGAGCCGGAGCGGCAGCCGGTGCCCCGCCGGGCCTGGCTGATGCTGGCGCTGGCCACGGTGGGCTTCGCCCTCAATTTCTGGGCGTGGGCGCTGCTCAGCCCGCTCGGCCCGGCGTTCAAGGACGGCCTGCACCTGACCTCGTTCGAGCAGTCGCTGCTGGTGGCGGTGCCGGTCGTGGTCGGCTCGCTGGGCCGGGCGTACCGGTGGGCGCGCTGACCGACCGGTTCGGCGGGCGCCTGCTGTTCTCCCTGGTCTCGGCGGCCACCATCGTGCCGGTGCTCTACCTCGGGCTGGCCGGCCACTCCTCCCTCACCACCCTGCTGGTGGGCGGCTTCTTCCTCGGCATCGGCGGCACCGCCTTCGCCGTCGGCGTCCCGCTCGTCAACGCGTGGTTCCCGCCGGACCGGCGCGGACTGGTGGTCGGCGTCTTCGGCGTAGGGATGGGAGGCACCGCCATCAGCGCCCTGACCACGGTGAAACTGGTCGACGCGCACGGTATGGCCACCCCGTTCCTGATCACCGCCGTGGTGCTCGCGGTCTACGCCGTGGTGGCCGCGCTGCTGCTGCGGGACGCGCCCGGCCGCACCGTGCCGACCGCGCCCCTGGGCCGCCGGCTGGCCGCCACCGCCCGACTGGGCATCACCTGGCAGGCGTCCGCGCTGTACGCCGTCACGTTCGGCGGCTATGTCGCGTTCTCGGTCTACCTGCCCACCTACCTCAAGGCCGGCTACGGCCTGGCCCAGGCCGACGCCGCGAACCGCATGGCCGGGTTCGTCGTGCTGGCCGTGGTGATGCGATCGGC
Organism: Streptomyces huasconensis; assembly: GCA_004010275.1. Lineage (GTDB taxonomy): Bacteria > Actinomycetota > Actinomycetes > Streptomycetales > Streptomycetaceae > Streptomyces > Streptomyces huasconensis. The sequence goes on along the minus strand of RBWT01000188.1, from coordinate 2,599 downwards.
GGCTGGCTCTCCGACCGGATCGGCCCCCGACGGGTGCTGGCCGGCTCCCTGGCCGTGGTCGCGGTCGGGGCGGTGGTGCAGGCGTTCACCCCGCCTCTGGCCCCGCTCGGCACCCTCGCCTTCCTCGCCATGGCCGCGCGCTCGGCGCCCGGCAGCGGGGCGACCTTCGCGCTGGTGGCCCTGGTGTCCCCGGCCGACCAGGTCGGTTCGGTCACCGGCGTGGTCGGTGCTGCGGGCGGCCTCGGCGGCTTCGTCCCGCCGCTGGTGATGGGCTCGCTGTACGACGCGTACGGCAGCTACGCGGCCGGGCTCGCCCTGCTCGCGGTAGTGGCCGCGGCGGCGCTGGTGTACACCGTCACCGGGGTGCGCACCGCCGCCGAGGGAAGCGAACCCGGCCGCCGGGACGGCCCGCGCACCGTGGACACCACGGCGTAGCCACCGGCCCCGCCCCGCACCAAAGGCCCCCGCTCATCCTGGCCCGAAAGGCCTGGTGGTACCACCGCTGGTCCGCCTCCAGCTGTGCGCCGACGGGGAGACCGTCCGCCACGTGCCCGGCGGGGACGTTGACGCCCGGCCAGCCGAGGACGTTCCACGGCCAGGCGTACGGCAGGGCGGCGATCATCGCCCGGTCGGTGCGCCAGCCGCTCAGGGCGGCCAGCGCGCCGATCCTCGGCGGGGGAGTGGCGGTCGTCGGCGCGAGCACCGCGTCGTACGCCGAGGAAGACCGCGCCCACCCGGCGGTGCAGCAAGGCCTCCGCACGCCGCGCCAGCCGCAGCGGCGGGCCGCCCAACAGCCGCCCCATACAGGCCGCTTCGCGCGTACGCGGTCCAGGAGCGCGACGTCCGGGACGTGCCGCGTCCACTCGGCGATGCCCGCTGTGGCGCGCGGCACGAATGCCAGGCCTATCTGCCCGTAGCGCGGGTCCGCCTCCGCCACGTCGGGCGCGAGCGCGGCGAGCCGGTCCGCCAGCGCGACGACCCGCTGCCGCACCGCCGGGTCCAGCCGCTTGGGCGTCGCCGTGAACGGCATGCGCAGGGACAGCGCGATCCGCAGCCGCCCCGGCTCGCGCGTCGCCGCCTCGGCGGCACGTACCGCGGGCGGCCGGTGCGGATCGTCCGGGTGGTGCCGCTCGCCGCGTCGAGGAGCAGCGCGGCGTCGGCGACGGTCCTGGCGAGCGGGCCGTTGACGGTGATGCCCTGGAACGCCTCGGGCCACGGCCACGTCGAGATCCGCCCGCGCTGCGGCTTGATGCCGACCAGATGCGTCCAGGAGGCCGGTATGCGCACCGACCCCGCGCCGTCCGAGCCCAGCGCGGCCGGAACCAGACCCGCGGCGACCGCGGCCGCCGAACCGCCCGACGAACCACCCGGCGTGTGGCCCGTGTGCCACGGGTTGCGCGTGTCGCCAAAACCGGGACCCTCCGTGAAGGGCCACTGCCCCAGCTCACACGTGTTCGTCTTGCCGACGATCACGCGCCCGCCGCCCGCAGCCGCCGCACCGCCTCGCAGTCCTCGGACTTCGGCGGGAAGTCACCCCTGCACCCGAACGACGTCGGCTCGCCCGCCACGTCCATGTCGTCCTTGACCGCGAGCGGCACACCCAGCAGCGGCCGGCCCGGGGACGGCCCGCCCGCCGCCAACTCCCGGTCGGCGCGTCGGCCTCGGCGAGCGCGGCCTCGGCCCGCACCCGCTTGAAGGCGTTCAGCGAGGGCTGCGCCGCCTCGATCCTGGCCAGCGTCCGCTCGGTCAGCGCACGCGAGGACACCTCTCCCTCGGCCAGCGCGCGAGCGGTGCGCGCCAGCCCATCGGCACGGTCACGGTCGGTCATGTGGGGGCACCTTCGGTCGACGACGTCGGGACCGCACGTTAACCGGCGAGTAGCCCAACAGGGAACGCCACCAAGGGACTTCGCGCCGACCATCCGCGCGGCACACGGCGCGCGCGGCGCCCGCGCCCGGGTGGCGCCCGCCCGCGGCCGCCCCACCGCGGTCTGCGAGGATGCCGATGTCATGGTGCAGATACCGAACCAGCTGCCCCCAGCGCTCCGTGCCGACGAGCGCCGACGTCGCCCGCCTGGCGGGAGTCTCCCGCGCGACCGTCAGCTACGTCCTCAACAACACCAGCGCCGTGCGCATCAGCGAGCCCACCCGCCGCCGCGTGCACGACGCCGCCCGGGAACTCGGGTACGTCCCGCACGCCGCCGCCCGCAGCCTGCGCGCCGGACACAGCCGCATGGTCCTCATGCCCACCTCGGAAATCCCGATGGGCCCCCTGTTCGGCAAGTTCTTCAACGAACTCCAGTGGGCGCTCAGCCGCCTCGACTACACCGTCGTGCAGTACGCGAGCCTCGGCATGACCGGCGAGGACGCCGCCCGCGCCTGGGCGGAGCTGCGCCCGGTGGCCGTCCTCGCGCCCGTCGCCTCCGCGCTCGGACCGCCGCGGCGTGACGGTCCTGAAGCGGTCAGGTGCCAAGGCGGTCTTCACGCTGGGACGAGCGCGTCCCGAGGGGGCGCACGCGCTCCTCATGGACGGGCGGCGGGTGGGGGAGGCCGCGGCCCTGCACCTGCTGGCCCGCGGGCGCGCGGATCGGCGCGATCGT
>RBWT01000187.1 GCA_004010275.1 Streptomyces huasconensis | reverse complement strand
CCGCGCCCTCCGGTCACCCGTGCCCCCGCCGCCGCCCGGCCGCGGGGCACGGCGCTGCGCCCCGGCGCACGCCCCCACCCAGGTGGACTAGCCCGGTCGGGCCACCCCGAACCACCCGAAGAGACGGGGAAGTTGGGCTGAACCGCCCGGGCGGGTGATACGTCATTAAGCAGTAAGAACCGAGGCTGCAAAATCCCTGCGGATTGACTCCCGTGGGGCAACACTGGGAACGGACCGACTACAAACGGGGGGCGGTTATGACCACCGCATCGAACCGCAGCACAGACGTCACCACCATCTCACCGCAGCGAAAGAACCCTTCCATGTGCCAGCACCAACCACCGTGCCCGACAGCCGACTCCACCGACCGGGAAGCCGCGCTCCTCATGGCGAGCCACCCGGAGCAGGGCTGGAGCCTGCTGTGCAACGGCGTCCTGCTCTTCGAGGACACCGGTGAGCTGCTGCCGGACGGCCAGATCATCGCCCCGCACCGACCGCTGGGCACCGACCACATCATGACGGCCGCCTGACCGCCGCCGACACGGACGCACAAGAGCACGCACGCCGCACCACCGCTGCACCGCAGCACGGATCACACACGAGGGGCCGGCCCGGAGAGAACTCTCCGCACCGGCCCCGACGCATGCCCGCGACCCACGGGCTCCGTCATCAGTCCTCGTACGCGTCCAGCGGCGGGCACGAGCAGACGAGGTTCCGGTCGCCGTACGCCTGGTCGATGCGGCGCACCGGCGGCCAGTACTTGTCCGACGCGGCGACCCCGGCCGGGAAGACGGCCTCCTCACGGCTGTAGCCGTGCTCCCACTCACCGCCGAGCGCGGCCGCGGTGTGCGGTGCGTTCCGCAGCGGGTTGTCGTCGGCGGCCCACTCGCCCGAGCCGACCTTCTCGATCTCCCGGCGGATGGCGATCATCGCGTCGCAGAACCGGTCGATCTCGGCGAGGTCCTCGCTCTCGGTCGGCTCGATCATCAGCGTGCCCGCGACCGGGAACGACATGGTCGGCGCGTGGAAGCCGTAGTCGATGAGCCGCTTGGCGATGTCGTCGACGCTGACCCCGGTCGCCTTGCTGATCGGCCGCAGGTCGACGATGCACTCGTGCGCGACGAGCCCGGCGGGGCCGGTGTACAGCACCGGGTAGTGCGGCTCCAGGCGCTTGGCGATGTAGTTGGCGGAGAGCACCGCGACCTGGGTGGCGCGCTTGAGCCCCTCGCCGCCCATCAGACGTACGTACGACCAGGAGATCGGCAGAATCCCGGCGGAGCCCCACGGCGCCGCGGAGATCGGGCCGACGCCGGTCTTCGGGCCCGCGGCGGGCTGGAGCGGGTGGTTGGGCAGGTACGGCGCGAGGTGCTCGCGCGCGCCGACCGGGCCGACACCGGGACCGCCGCCGCCGTGCGGGATGCAGAAGGTCTTGTGCAGGTTCAGGTGCGAGACGTCGCCGCCGAAGTGCCCGGGCTTGGCGAGCCCCACCAGCGCGTTGAGGTTGGCGCCGTCCACATAGACCTGGCCGCCGGCCTCGTGCACCTCCGCGCAGATGTCGGCGACGTGCTCCTCGAACACACCGTGCGTCGAGGGGTACGTGATCATGAGCACCGCCAGCTCGTCGCGGTGCTTCTCGATCTTGGCGCGCAGGTCCTCGGCGTCGATCTCGCCGTCGTCGGCGGTCTTCACGACGACGACCTTCATGCCGGCCATGACGGCGCTCGCCGCGTTCGTGCCGTGCGCGGAGGACGGGATGAGGCAGACCGTGCGCTGGTCGTCGCCGTTGGCGCGGTGGTAACCGCGTACGGCGAGGAGGCCGGCCAGCTCACCCTGCGACCCGGCGTTGGGCTGCAGGGAGACCTTGTCGTACCCGGTGACCTCCGCGAGCCGCTCCTCCAGCTCACGGATGAGCGTCAGATACCCCTGTGCCTGCTGGGCGGGCGCGAAGGGGTGCAGCTGCCCGAACTCGGGCCAGGTGACCGGCTCCATCTCGGTGGTCGCGTTGAGCTTCATCGTGCAGGAGCCCAGCGGGATCATGCCGCGGTCGAGCGCGTAGTCGCGGTCGGCCAGCCTGCGCAGGTAGCGCAGCATCGAGGTCTCGGAGCGGTACTGGTGGAAGACCGGGTGCGTGAGGTAGTCGTCCGTACGCAGCAGGTCCGCGGGCAGTGTGTCCGCGACCTCGGCGTCGAGCGCGTCGACGTCGGCCTCGACCCCGAAGGCGCCCCACACGGCGGTCAGCTGGCGGCGCGTGGTGGTCTCGTCGCAGGCGAGCGAGACGTGGTCGGCGTCGACCCGGCGGATGTTGACGCCGTTCTCGCGGGCGGCGGAAACGATTCCGTCGGCCTTGCCGGGCACACACACGGTCAGCGTGTCGAAGTACGCGCCGGGGACGACCTCGACACCGCCCGCCTTCAGGCCTGCGGCGAGGAGCGTCGCGTACCGGTGCGTGCGCCGCGCGATGGACTTCAGCCCGTCGGGGCCGTGGTAGACGGCGTACATCCCGGCCATGACGGCGAGCAGCACCTGAGCGGTACAGATGTTGCTGGTGGCCTTCTCGCGGCGGATGTGCTGCTCACGGGTCTGCAGCGCGAGGCGGTACGCCTTGTTGCCGTCGGCGTCGACGGAGACGCCGACGAGCCGCCCGGGCAGGCTGCGCGCGAACTTCTCGCGCACCGCCATGTAACCGGCGTGCGGACCACCGAAGCCCATCGGCACACCGAAGCGCTGCGTCGTACCGACGGCGATGTCCGCACCCAGCTCGCCAGGCGAGGTGAGCAGCGTCAGCGCGAGCAGATCGGCGGCGACCGTGACGACGGCACCCAGCTCGTGCGCCTCGTCGATCAGCGGCTTGATGTCGCGTACGGCACCGGAGGCGCCGGGGTACTGCACCAGGACGCCCACGACACCGCGCTCGGCGGCCTCGGCCGGGATACCGGCGCTCAGATCCGCGACGACGACCTCGACGCCGGTCGGCTCGGCGCGGGTCCGGATGACGGCGATGGTCTGCGGCAGGGCGTCGGCGTCGACGAGGAAGACACCGTCCTTGACCTTGCCCATACGTCGCGACAGGGCCATGGCCTCGGCGGCGGCCGTGCCCTCGTCGAGCAGCGAGGCACCGGAGGTCGGCAGACCGGTCAGCTCGGCGACCATGGTCTGGAAGTTCAGGAGCGCTTCGAGGCGGCCCTGGGAGATCTCGGGCTGGTACGGCGTGTACGCGGTGTACCAGGCAGGGTTCTCCATGACGTTCCGCAGGATCACGGGCGGCGTGAAGGTGCCGTAGTACCCGAGTCCGATCATGGAGTCGAGCACCTGGTTCCGGTCCGCGAGGGAGCGCAGCTCGGCCAGCACCTCGGCCTCGGAGCGGGCGCCGGGCAGCTTCAGCGCCTCGGCGTTCTTGATCACATCCGGCACCGCGGCGGCCGTCAGCTCGTCGAGCGAGCCGTACCCGACCTGGGCGAGCATCTTCGCCCGCGCTTCCGCATCGGGCCCGATGTGCCGCTGCTCGAAGGGGATGCCCTGTTCGAGCTCGGAGAGCGGGATGCGATTGGTGGCAGTCATTGCGGAGGCCTCCTGGTCTGCGCGACCTACGAGGGGTACCACGGCGCGGGTACCCGGACGGCCTCCCCCTCTGTCATCTCAACCTGAGAGCTTCACCAGGAGGACACCCGCGAAGGCGCCGTCCCGGCTTTCACCGTCGGTGAGGAAGGGGTTCGAACGTGCCCGCCCGTACGCCCGCCCTGCTTTCCAGAGTGACCTCGTCCGTGCGGTACGTGTGCCTGAGAGATTCCGGGGAGGATTTGCTCCTTCGGCGCCTCCGGAATCGTGACCCGGAGAGCTCTCCCGCACGGGATCAGCAGCCAGCGCCAGCCTACCAGCGCGGACCTCAGCCGTTCCCTCGAGTGGCCGACTGCCCCGAAGTGCTCTTACGTAGTGAGTACGAGCGGACAAAGATGAGTTACGCCCACATCCGACCCCGCGATCAGCTGGAGGGCCCGTGCAGACCGACATCGATCCGCGCAACCTGATCGGCCGCAAGGCGTTCGACCGCAACGGGGCGAAGATCGGCACGATCGACGAGATCTATCTCGACGACGCCACCGGCGCACCGGAGTGGGCGGCCATACGCACGGGCCTGTTCAGCCGCGACGCCTTCGTCCCCCTGGAGCCGAGCGAACTGGTCGACGACGGCACCCTGCGCATCCCGTTCGACCGCGACCTGATCAAGGACGCCCCGGACTTCGGCGTGGGCCGCCACCTCTCCCCCGCCCAGGAACTCCAGCTCTACCACCACTACGGCCTGGACACCACGCTCCCGCGGCACCCGCCCCCGGACCACGACTTCGGCCATATCGCAGGCGCTGACCGTCCTGACCCACGCCGACGGCTCCCCCACCGGCCCCCGCCCGGCAGCCCTCACCCAGGGACGACCTCCTCGCCCTCCACACGGGACGGCGCCTCGCCCACAGCGGGCAGCTCCCCCGCCCGGCCCGGCCGCTCCACCAGCGGCAACGGCTCCGCCGGCTCCAGCAGCGGATCATCCGTACGGAACGTCCGCACCCGCCCCGGCTCGGACCCCGGCGTCTCGAATCGCACCGTCACCCGCCCCAGCCCGCTGCCTTGCACCCACCCGTGCCCGAACTCGGCATGCCGCACATCGAGCCCGGCCGCCCAACGCCGCTCCACCGGCCCCGCGGACTCCTCGGCACCCACCTCCCCCGGCTCCCCGGGCGACGCCCCTTCCGCCTCGCCACCGGCGTCCGACTCCGCCTGGACCTCACCGGAGGCCCCCGCGTCAGCCGCCGCCTGCGCGAAGAGGTCCTCCTGCGTATAGTCGGCGAGTCCCGTAACGCCGACCCCCAGCAGCCGCACCCCTCCGGTGGTGTCCACGGACTCCAGCAGCCGCGCCGCGGCCTCCCGCACCACTCCGGGGTCATCCGTGGGCCCCCGCAACGTCTCGGACCGCGTCAGCGTCGAGAAGTCGAACCGCCGCACCTTCAGCACGATGGTCCGCCCCGAGTGCCCCGCCGCCCGCAGCCGCTGCACACACCGGTCGGCGAGCCGGGCGACCTCCCCCCTGACCCGCACCCGGTCGTGGATATCCACGTCATAGGTGTCCTCGACACTGACCGACTTGGTGTCCCGCTCCGCCACCACGGGCCGCTCGTAGCGCGCCAGCGCCATCGCGTACAACGACCCGCCGTGCGCCTTCCCGAGCAGCCGTACGAGTTCGTCCTCCCCCGCCTCGGCGATCTCCTCGACGGTGGTGATCCCGGCCCGCCGCAGGTGGTCCCCGGTGGCAGGCCCGACCCCGGGCAGCGTCCGCACCGACATCGGCCCCAGCAGCGCACGCTCCGTGCCCGGCGCTATGAGCCGGAGCCCGTCCGGCTTTGCCTCCTCGGAAGCGATCTTCGCCAGCATCTTGGACGCGGCGAGCCCCACGGACGCGGTCAGCCCGGTCACCGCCTTGATGTCCGCCCGCAGCCGCTCCCCCACGGCCCTGGCCGACGCCTCGTCATCGGCGACGCCACCCGCCTCCAGATCCACGAAGGCCTCGTCCAGACTGAGCGGCTCCACCAGCGGCGACAGCTCCCGCAGCAGCCCCATGACCTGCTCACTGATCTCGCGGTACAAGCCGAAGCGCGGTACGAGATAGGCGGCGTTCGGCGCGAGGCGGCGCGCCTGCCCCATCGGCATCGCCGAGTGCACGCCGAACCGCCGCGCCTCATAGGAGGCCGTGGCCACGACACCCCGCGGCCCGAGACCGCCCACCACCACGGCCTTCCCCCGCAGACTCGGCTTCGCGGCCTGCTCGGCGGACGCGTAGAAGGCATCCATGTCCAGATGCAGGATCGTCGGCGCGCTTCTCACATCTCCGATGCTGCCTTACGCCACTGACAACGCGCCGCCGACAACGCCCCCGCCGACGGCTCAGACCGCCTTGTTGCGCCGCCTGGCCAGCTCATCGGCGGGGTTGTGGCCGACCAGCGTCTCACCGGTGTCGACCCGCTCCCCGTGCAGCTGGGAGAGCGCGGCCTCGACGTCCCGCCACACCACACCCACGGCGATCCCGAAGACCCCCTGCCCGCCCTGCAGCAGCTCGTGGACCTCGCTGGGAGACGTGCACTCGTAGACCGTCGCGCCGTCGCTCATCAGCGTCATCCGCTCAAGGTCACGGAATCCGCGCTCCCGCAGGTGCTGGACCGTCGTACGGATGTTCTGCAGCGATACCCCGGTGTCGAGGAACCGCTTGACGACCTTCAGGACGACGACGTCCCGGAAGCTGTAGAGCCGCTGGGTCCCGGAGCCACCGGCGGCGCGCACGCTCGGCTCGACCAGGCCCGTGCGGGCCCAGTAGTCGAGCTGGCGATACGTGATGCCTGCGGCCGCGCACGCGGTCGGACCGCGATACCCGATCTGCTCGGAATGCTCGAACGTCGCGTCCCCGCTCCCCTGGACCACCACCGGCTTCGGAGAGTGATCGGCCGCGCTGTGAAACGGGTACGGACCACCCACCGCCGTACCGTCGCCGCTGCTTCTCACGCCGACCTCCGTCCTTGACCTGCCTTCTCGACGGTAGGCAGTCACCAGGGGCTCGTCAACGATCGCCACACTCGCCACGCCGAGTGATAATCACCCTGAGAGTGGTTTCGCGTGCCTCGGCACGGGGAAAGGCTTGTCGAATGGCCCAAAACGGACCGCTGAGAGCGGTTCACTGGCTGTTGGTGCCGAAGTCCTCGGGCGAGATCTGGTCGAGGAACTCGCGGAACTTCTCCACCTCGTCCTCCTGCTCGTCCGGGATCGCGATCCCGGCGTCGTCGAGGACACCGTCGCTTCCATAGATCGGCGTTCCCGTGCGCAGCGCCAGCGCTATGGCGTCGGACGGCCGCGCGCTCACCTCCACTCCGCTGGCGAAGACCAGCTCGGCGTAGAAGACCCCTTCCCGCAGGTCGGTGATGCGCACTTCGGAGAGCTCCTGGCCCACCGCGTCCAGCACGTCCTTGAACAGGTCGTGGGTCAGCGGCCGTGCGGGTGCCATGCCCTGCTGCGCGAAGGCGATGGCAGTCGCCTCACCTGGTCCGATCCAGATGGGGAGGTACCGGTCGCCTCCCACTTCACGCAGGAGCACGATCGGCTGGTTGGAGGGCATTTCGACCCGGACACCTACGACGTCGAGCTCGTTCACACAGCAACCCTAGGACGTGGCTGGCAGGTTTGGGTAGTCGGGCACCCGCCGAGTACCAGCCGGGCTTCGGCCCGGGTGCCTGCCGGGTCAGGGCAGTCTGACCCCGAGAGCGGTCTGCACGAGGGCCGAATGCAGCTTCCCCGTGAGTGCCGCGAGCTCTTTGGTACGGGCCTCCGCGTGGGCCCTGGTCTGCGGATTGCGGTGCCGCCGCAGTGGCGCCACGACCTGGTCGACGAGACCGGCCTCCCGGTCTGCGGCGGCCTTCATGGCCCGCAGATGGCGTGGCTCGATACCGAACCGCCCCAGCTCGACGACGACCGAGGCGATCGTGACGGCCTCCGCGTCGTACCCGCCGTCCGGCAGGCGCGCCAGGAGCCCGTACGACTCCCACTCGTCGAGCTGCCGCTCGTCGATCTCCGCGACCGCCAGCAGCTCGTCGCGGCCCACACGGGCCGCAGTCGGCCGTTCGGCCTCGCCGTGGCCCTCGGTGCCGCCCGGGTCGCGCTGGCGCCCCAGGGAGGGCAGAGGGGGCTGCTCGCCCCGCTCCAGCGCCTCCAGGTGCTCGCGAATCACCTTGAGCGGCAGATAGTGGTCCCGCTGCATTCTCAGGACATGGCCGAGCCGCTCGACGTCCTCCGGACTGAACTTCCGGTAGCCGGACGGCGTGCGCTGCGGCTCGATCAGCCCCTCGGACTCCAGGAAACGGATCTTGGAGATCGTGACCTCGGGGAACTCGGCACGCAGCGTGTTCAGCACGGTGCCGATGCTCATCAGCCGACGGTCCGCGGCGGCGGTGCCGGTGCCGGCACCGCCGCTCGATGTTTGAAGCATGGACCTTCCTGAGGGGGGTCCCCCCGGACGGGTCCGGGGGTGGTGGGTCAGATGCCGACGCTCCGCTGGCTCGCGTAGAAGACCAGCCGGTACTTACCGATCTGCACCTCGTCGCCGTTCGACAGCGCGACCGAGTCGATGCGCTCCCGGTTGACGTACGTGCCGTTGAGGCTGCCCACGTCGGCGACGGTGAAGGAACCGTCCTGAAGGCGACGGAACTCCACGTGCCGACGCGACACCGTCACGTCGTCGAGGAAGATGTCGCTCTGCGGGTGACGCCCCGCCGTGGTCAGCTCCCCGTCGAGCAGGAAACGACTGCCCGAGTTCGGCCCGCGGCGCACCACGAGGAGCGCCGAGCCCAGCGGCAGCGCGTCGACGGCGGCCTGCGCCTCCGGGGAGAGCGCGGGAGACAGGGTCTGCCCCGTCGCCTCCGCGTCGTAGGCCTCCAGGCCCGAGATGGAGATCGTCGACGTCGTCTCGGACGCGCGCTCCGGCGTCGGCCCCGGCACGCAGCGGCGCGCCACAGTTGGAGCAGAACCGGCTCGCCTCGCCGTTGCGGTTCCCGCACCTCGTACACACCAGGGCCATGGACGGGTCCTCCTGCCGCGGCTGCCCCGCGGGGGCGTTGGATGCGTACGGGCCGGGGGGGAATCCTCCGCCCGCGCCTGAGGTCGACGGTTCCCCGGAACCTATGCGGCCGGGACCGGCAGGGTCAACAGATGACACGCCCCGTCCGCCCGAAATGTCTCCACCTTGACCAGCCACCTGGTCCCGGAACATGGGGCGCTCGCCCCCCTGTCCCTCCGCGTCTCCATGACGCGGGGCACGGTGCCGGGCAGTGGCCGGATTGCCGCTGTCCTCACGTGCACTCTTGCCGAACAACTTCGCAAACAACTTCACGGGCGATTCCCCTTGACCGAAACAGACCCGCCCGTGGGGCAGGACGAACCCTGATTGCACACACCGGCATTCATCGGTGAACCAGACATCATCACAACGTCCGTATCCACCAAACAGTTTCCACCACGCACCAGGCTTCCGGTGCGCCGACCCCCCGCAACCTCATGCCCTCGCCTGACGGCCCCCACGCGCCCGCCCCTCACTGCGAGGACGACCGAGCGTAGTCAGGCCGCTTCGCAGGTCGCAAGGCGTTCACGACGATCTTCTCCGAGCGGGTCACGGTCACCGTGGCCTGCTCCTTCTCCAGAGTCTGCACCACGCCTCCCGGGATGTTCAGCGCAGGTTCCAGATCCTGCGGCTTGCCGATCACCTTGAAGAGGTACGGTTCGCCGACCTTACGGCCGTCCACCCGTACGCCACCGCCGCCGGCGTCCGACAGATGGGTGCCGGCCACCACGCGCACGTCGTTGATCTGAATCGCCTCGGCGCCGGCGGCGCGCAGTTCCTGAATGGCGTCGAGCAGCATGTCCGCCTCGATCGCCCCCTTCTTGTCCACGATGGCGAGCGTGATGCCCGGCCCCTGGGCCGCCACCGTGCCCGCCAGGATGCCGAGTTGTCTCTCCCGCTCGACCGTCTGCTTGCGGGCCTCTTCGGCCTGGTCCGAACTGTTCTCCAGCCCGGTCCGCTGCTCCTCGAGGCTCCGCTTCTCCTCTTCAAGACGCTGCGTACGGTCATCCAGTTCATCGAGGATGCGTACAAGATCTTCTTGCCGCGCGCCGCGCAGCGCACTGCTGTCGTTGTTCGACCGCACCTGGATGGCCAGACCGAGGCCCAGCACGAACAGCAGCAGGGCGACGATCAGTTGAGGGCGGGTCACCCGCGGCGGCCACAGCCCCTTCGCCAACCGCTGCCGGCCGGTGAGCCGCTGCCCCCCGGAGGCGGGTGGCGCGGGCGCCTCGGGCTTGGCGGGAACCTCCGCGGGAAGTTCCCTGCGATGGCGGTGCTCGGGCCTCTCGTCAGCGCTCATCGGCGTCACGCCCTGAAGATGTGCCGGCGGATCGCGGCGGCGTTGGAGAAGATCCGGATGCCGAGGACCACGACGACGCCCGTGGACAGCTGGGCACCGACGCCCAACTTGTCGCCCAGGAACACGATCAGCGCGGCCACCACCACGTTCGACAGGAACGACACCACGAAGACCTTGTCGTCGAAGATGCCGTCGAGCATCGCGCGCAAACCGCCGAACACGGCGTCGAGAGCCGCGACCACGGCGATGGGAAGGTACGGCTCGACCACCGCCGGAACCTCGGGCCGAACCAACAATCCGGCCACGACTCCCACGACGAGGCCCAGTACGGCGATCACGATGTGCCCTTTCCTGCTTTCGGCTCTGCTGTACGTACGGTCACACTCGGCGCTGCGGGCAGCCGGAGCTCGTCCGACACGGAGATGCTGGTCCGGATGCCGAAGTTCTCCTGCAGAGCATGCAGGTACTGACCGTCGGCGCTGTTCTGGAACCGTGTGCTCAAGCGTTGCCCCGCCCCCACCGCGAGCACCGTATACGGCGGAACCAGCGGCCTGTTGTCGACCAGTATCGCGTCACCCGCGGCCCTGATCGCCGACAGCGCGGTGAGCCGCTGGTCGTTGATGGAGATCGCCTCGGCCCCCGACTGCCACAGGCCGTTGACGACGCGCTGCATGTCCCGGTCGCGCACCCGCCCTGTGTCGGAGAACCCGTTGCTCTCGCGCGGCCCACCACCACCCTGGGAGGCCTGCTTCTTGTCGTCCACCACGAGCTTCACTCCGGGCCCCTGCACTTCGGTGGCACCGGAGAGGAGACCGAGCAACTCGCCCTTGCTGCCGCCGTGCTTCTTCAGCGCGGCCTGCTGCCGCTCGCCCACGTCGTCGCGGAGTTCGTCCACGTCGTCCTCGAGGTCGTCGGCCCCGGCCGTCGCCGCCTCGACGCGGTCGATCAGCTCCTCGCGCTCCTTGGCGAGCACCGGCGCCGCCACCCGGGCCTGCGCGGCTCCCACGGTGACGACGAGCGCGGCGAGCACGAGGCGCGCCGCCAGCCCGAGTTTGGCCCGCAACGGGCGCGGGAGACCGGTGTCCCCCCTGGCCTTCTTCCTGGCGGCCGCCTCGGCGTAGCCCTCGTCCAGGCTGTGGTCCATGACCGTGGTGAGCAGCGACATGGACGCGTCCGGACGCCTGGGGCGGGAAGGGGTGCTCCGAACGGGGGGCTGCTGCGGCATGCCGCACATCGTCGCACGTCGACGGCCGCTACCTCCGAATGGCCCCACCGGCGTGCCGGGCGGCACCCGTTGTGGGTGCGCCCGGCAGCCGGTCATGATCAGCGACCCGCGCTGTCCACCACGGCGGCCCACTCGTCGAGCAGCGCCTGGGCGGACGCGTCGTCGGGCCCCTCGGCCCACAGATGGGTGACGGCCTCCGCCGGGTCGGGCAGCACCAGCACCCAACGCCCGTCGGCCTCCACGACCCGCACACCGTCGGTGGTGTCCACGGACCGGTCCCCGGCCTCCTCCACCACACGCCGCATCACGAGCCCCTTGACGGCCCACGGCGTCGCGAGGTCACGCCGCTGCACATGGGCCCGCGGGATGCGCGCGTCGATCTGGCTCAGGGTGAGCTGGGTACGCGCCACCAGCCCGATGAGCCGCACGAACGCGGCGGTGCCGTCGAACACACTGCTGAACTCCGGCACGATGAAACCACCGCGGCCGTCGCCACCGAAGATCGTCGACTCCCCGCGCCCGACCCGCGTCAGGTCGTCGGGCGAGGTGGTCGTCCAGTCCACCTGCGTGCCGTGGTACGCGGCCACCTGCTCGGCGATACGCGTCGTGGTCACCGGCAGCGCCACCCGCCCGCTGCGCCGCTCGGCGGCCACCAGGTCGAGCATGACCAGCAGGGCCCGGTCGTCCTCGACGATCCGTCCCTTCTCGTCCACGAGCGACAGCCGCTCGCCCACCGGGTCGAAGCGCACACCGAAGGCCGCTCGCGCCGACGCCACGATCTCCCCGAGCCGCACCAGACCGGCCCTGCGGGCGTCGGCGGTCTCGGTGGGCCGCGACTCGTCGAGGCCGGGGTTGATCGTCAGCGCGTCCACGCCGAGCTTCCCGAGCAGGCTGGGCAGCACCAGTCCGGCACTTCCGTTGGACGCGTCGACGACGACCTTCAGCCCCGACTCGGCGATCCCCGAGGTGTCGACGTTCCGCAGCAACGACCCGGTGTAGGAGTCGAAGACGCTGGACGGGAAGTGCAGATCCCCGATCTCGCCCGGGAAGGCCCGCCGGTACTCCTGACGCGCGTATACGCGGTCGAGCTTCCGCTGGCTTCCCTGCGAGAGGTCGGCGCCCTCCCCGTCGAAGAACATGATGTCGACGGAGTCCGGCACCCCGGGCGTCGTCCGGATCATGATCCCGCCAGCACTGCCTCGCGCGGTCTGCTGCCGCGCCACCGGCAGCGGCACGTTCTCCAGATCGCGTACGTCGATGGCGCTGGCCTGCAGCGCCGAGATCACGGCCCGCTTGAGCGCCCGGGCGCCTCGCGAGTGGTCACGCGCGGTGGTGACGGTCGAGCCCTTCTTCAGGGTCGTCGCGTACGCCCCCGCGAGACGCACGGCGAGTTCCGGCGTGATCTCCACGTTGAGGATGCCGGACACCCCACGCGCCCCGAACAGGTGCGCCTGGCCGCGGGATTCCCAGATGACGGACGTGTTGACGAACGCGCCGGCCTCGATCGTCTTGAACGGATAGACCCGTACGTTGCCCTGGATGATCGATTCTTCGCCGACGAGGCACTCGTCGCCGATGACGGCACCGTCCTCGATGCGGGCGGCCCGCATGATGTCGGTGTTCTTTCCGACGACACAGCCGCGGAGGTTGCTGTGCTGTCCGATGTAGACGTTGTCGTGCACGACGGCCTTGTGCAGGAAGGCGCCGTCCTTCACGACGACGTTCGAGCCCACCACGGTGTGCTCACGGATCTCGACGTTCGCCTCGACCTTGGCGTAGTCCCCGATGTACAGGGGGCCGCGCAGCACCGCGTCGGGGTGCACCTCGGCGCCCTCGGCGACCCATACGCCGGGAGAGATCTCGAAGCCGTCCAGCTCGACGTCGACCTTGCCCTCCAGGACGTCGGCCTGGGCCTTGCCGTAGCTCTCGTGCGTACCGACGTCCTCCCAGTAGCCCTCGGCGACGAAGCCGTAGATGGGCTTGCCTTCCTTCATCAGCTGCGGGAAGACATCACCGGACCAGTCGACCGGCACATCGGCCTCGACGTAGTCGAACACCTCGGGCTCCATCACGTAGATGCCCGTGTTCACCGTGTCGGAGAAGACCTGCCCCCAGGTCGGCTTCTCGAGGAAGCGCTCGACCTTGCCTTCCTCGTCCACGATGGTGATGCCGAATTCCAGCGGGTTGGGCACACGCGTCAGACAGACGGTGACGAGCGCGCCCTTTTCCTTGTGGAAGTTAATCAGCTCGGTGAGGTCGAAGTCGGTCAGCGCGTCACCGGAGATCACGAGGAAGGCATCGTCCTTCAGCGCTTCCTCGGCGTTCTTCACGCTGCCGGCGGTGCCGAGCGGCTTCTCCTCGTTGGCATAGGTGAGCTCCATCCCGAGCTCTTCGCCGTCGCCGAAGTAGTTCTTGACGAGCGAAGCCAAGAACTGCACTGTTACCACGGTCTCGGTCAGACCATGCCTCTTCAGCAGGCGAAGCACATGCTCCATGATCGGCCGGTTGGCCACAGGCAGGAGCGGCTTGGGCATGCTCGAGGTCATGGGGCGAAGGCGGGTACCCTCACCGCCGGCCATTACGACGGCCTTCATGTCGGAAACGTCCTCCTCATAGACGACGATCTAGCCGACTCAGCCCGCCAAGCAGGGCCCGCATATGACAAACACGGGCCTTCGCGCCTCTACGGGTCACCTAATTGGCAGGCTCAATCGGCCATACTGTCCGCTTTCACGAGTCGGCGGACCTGGATCACATACAGGATGCCTGCCCACCAATACAGACTTGTACCCCATCCGGCGAACGCCCATCCGAAAATAGCAGCAAGAGAAGCGATCCAGCTGTGCCCGTCGCTCAGGAGCAGTAGTGGAAAGGCGTACATCAGGTTGAAGGTGGCGGCCTTGCCGAGGAAGTTCACCTGCGGCGGGGGATAGCCGTGGCGCCTGAGGACCCAGACCATCACCAGAAGGACCAGCTCCCGCAGCAGGAGCACCCCGGTCAGCCAGAGCGGAAGAATCTCCCGCCACGTCAGCCCGACAAGCGTCGAGAGGATATACAGCCGGTCCGCCGCCGGATCGAGGAGCCGACCGAGGTTGCTGATCTGGTTCCAGCGGCGCGCGAGCTTGCCGTCGAGGTAGTCGCTGACACCGCTGAGCGCCAGGACCAGCAGCGCCCATTCGTCGCTGTTGGGCCCTCCGAACTCAGGCCTGAGGATCAGCCACAGGAAGAGGGGCACGCCGGCGAGGCGGGCCATGCTGAGGATGTTCGGGATGGTGAGGACGCGGTCCGTCTGGACCCGCGTCTCCTGGACCTCCACCCGGGGGCCTCCTGTGGGAAAAGAACCGATGATGCCCCCTGACCATACCCTCAGCTGACAGCCGACGGGGCGGAGGGGTGAGGGGATACCGCACGCACAAAACAAAAAAGCCGTGGTTCCTGGAATTGAATCCAGGAACCACGGCTATAAAAGGAGTTCGGCGGCGTCCTACTCTCCCACAGGGTCCCCCCTGCAGTACCATCGGCGCT
>RBWT01000186.1 GCA_004010275.1 Streptomyces huasconensis | reverse complement strand
CGCGCGCAGGCCGCGGCGTACTCCGGGCGGGCCCCGGAGCGGATCGTCCTGCGCAGGCGGCCGGCGTAGGGGAGCAGGACGTCGACCAGGTTTCACGGACGCGGGCGGTGATGGTCGGGTCGGCGGCGAGGATGTCGCGGCCAGCATCGACGCGGGCGGTGATCTCGGTGCCGTACGCGAGGGCGAGCTCGTGGCGGCGGCTGGGCGGGACGGTCAGGACCGCGGCCGCGTACCGGCGCATCTCGTGGGTGGTGCCCGCGGGCTCGTGCATCTCCAGCGGCGTGCCGAAGGCCGATGTCGAGGTCGACGTCGAGTCGGCGGAGAGCGGGATGTCGAGCTCGTCCATGAGCGGCGAGCGTCTCGGCGTCTGAACACCTCGCCGGTGCTGGGCCGGTGGCACGTCAGGGTCGAGGTGGCGGTCATCAGGGCCTCCAGGTGGCGGTGCGTCAGGCGGGACGGGAGCAGAAGGCCCCGACCTCGTCCCCCGCGCGGAGCGGGAGCCGGGGCCGGGGCCGTGAGTGATTGCGCGGATCAGGAGGCGAGTGCGGGCCTGCGGCAGCGGGCGTGTACGCGCAGCGGTCTCGCCCGGGGCCGGGGCGGGCAGCGTGGCCCTCACCGCCTCCACCAGGACGGTATGCGCGGGCTGGTCCGCCAGGGTCAGGGGGCGGCGCCAGACCGTAGCCAGGTGCGTGTAGGCGGCGCGGGTGAGATGCTCCGCGAGGACATCGCTCGCGCACCGGTCCTGGGCGGCGTCGGCCAGGGCACGAAGGATGCCGGTGGCCAAGGCCCGCACGGACCGCCGGTCACCAGCGCTCTGAGGACTCATGGCCAGCGGAGCGCCAGCGGGCCCGGCGACGGCCGCACCACGATGCCGTGGGGATCACGTCGGCGGGAACCGTACGGGCGGCGTCGCCCGGCGGGCGGCGGGCACCGCACGCTCCCACTGGGCTCGTCGGTCGACGGGGCGCTCCTGGGGCCGGGAGACCTTGAGGGTCTGGACGGTGGCGTGGCGGTGGCGGTGAGGTCGACGGCGATGCCGCTCCTCGCGCGCCCACTTCCTGTACTGGCTGCGCCAGGCGTAGGCGGTGATGTCCACGTCGACAAGGCGGTTGCTGGAGCGGCAGCGGATCGCCTCGGCGACGCCGGCCTTGCCGGTGTGGTGCGGGACGAGCTTGAGCAGGTAGGTGCCGCGGTGGGGGGTAACTGCCACCCAGGTGCCGCAGTCCGGGCACACCACCGAGATGCGGCGGGTCTGCGTGGACTCCACGGTCCGCATGTCGATGTGGCCGGGCGACAGGGTCGAGAGAACGATCGCGTCGAGGGGGCTGACGCGGGAGGTACGGGTGCGGCCGCGGCGCTTGGCGGCCTTGGGCATGGCGAGCTCAGACATGGCAACTCCTCGGCAGGAAGAGGGAGGGGGTGTTCGCAGGCGGATGCTCTCTCCGCCCACCAGGCCCACGAGCTGACGCCCGAGTCCTGGCAGACAGGCAGCGCATCAGCGCTGAGGTCGTGCAACAGTCCTGCCGACCGGGGGGTTTGGTTGTGCTACCGCCTCCGACCACCTGCCCGCCTCCGAAGAGACGAGCTGCAGAAACTGCGGTGGTGCAAGTGCAATGTGAGGTGTTGCCTACCGACTGTCACCTCCCATCCCTAAGGTTCCCTAGGGTCTCCTAAGCTGTCAAGCGGTACGGTAAGGAAACCTAAGATCTGGAGTGACGAGCCACCGAGGAGGCAGACGTGAGCCGGGCCGACAACAGACCGCCGTACGCACGGATCGCAGGTCACTATCGAGATCTGATCGAATCCGGCGCGCTGGTCGCCGGCACACTCCTGCCGAGCATCAAGAACCTGTCGGAGGAGTGGTCCGTCAGCGCAGCCACGGTCGAGAAGGCCCTGCGCGTCCTCAAGGAAGAACGCCTGGTCGCCGGGATTCACGGCATTGGCACCGAAGTGCTCGGCACGCAGGTGTCCCTCTCCTCCGGAGCAGAACGACACGACCGCAGCAGCAGGACCCAGTCGTCCTGGGGAGTCGGGGAGAAGTCGTCCGGTCATACGGCTGGTGTGGTGCCGGCCCCGGTCGATGTCGCCGAGGCCATGGGGATCGCGTCTGGTGCCGACGTGATTCGCCGGAGTCGCGTCTACCGTGATGCGCACGGAATCGTCTCCCACTCCACCTCGTGGCTCCCGGTCAGGTTCGCCGTGGAGATCCCGGACCTGGCCCGCAGCGAGCGCCTCAAAGGAGGAATTTCGCTGGACCTGATCGCTCGGGTGACAGGGCGGCACGCTGTACGCCGCGTAGACGAGGAGACTGCTCGCATCGCCACAACGCATGACCTCGAGCTCCTGGAGCTGGAGGCCGGCACAGTGGCGGCAATCCTGGTACTGACCGCACGATTCCTGGACTCGAACGGCGAGTTGCTGGAGTACGGCGTGGACCTGGGTGCCCCTGGCCGCACGCGGCGAACCACGTCCGAGGTCCTGCGATGACCGTGCACAGCACCGGCCAACCGGTCGCGCCTCGCGCGATCCTCATGTCCGGGCTGCAGGGCTCCGGCAAGACGACCCTCGCCCGCGCGCTGGAGGCGGCTGGCTTCCGGCGCCTGTGTCCTGATGAGCAGATGTTCAGCCGCTACGGCCACTATGGCCAGGACTTCCCTCGCGGCGAGTTCAGGGTGCGGGAGGCGCCGGTACTCAAGGACATCGCCCGTGAGCTTCAAGAGCTCCTGGCAGCTAGGCACGAGGTCGTGGTCGACCACGGCTTTTGGACTCCGGAAGAGCGGGCTCAGTGGGCGGCGACTGTGATAGAGGCTGGCGGTGAGCCCGTTCTCATCTACCTGCCTGTGCGCACCGAGGTGCGCTGGGGCCGAATCCAGAAGCGCAACGCTCAGTCGCTGATCGACAGCGAACAGCATCGAGTTCAGCGAGGAGGACCTGCTCCGGCACGCCGACCGATTCTCCCCGCCGACCGATGACGAGCCGCACATCGTGTACGACGGTCATCCGGACAGCGTCCTCGCCTTGCTCCGTCGCTCGCAGCAGCGGGATGTGGATGGAACCGTAGAACACTGAGAGCCTCCTGAGTCGCGGACCGTTCGTTTCGGTTCTAGGTCCGCCACACTCGGGAGTTCCAGATCTGACATGTGGCCGGATCATCTGGCCACATAGGCCACGGGTTGGGGGCGGGATGGCGCAGAAGCCGAGGGAGCTGACGCCCTGGGTGTCGCCCTTGCACAACTGGGGTTACCAGCTTCGGGAGTTGCGGACCTCGCGGGGGCTGAGCCTTCGCGAGCTCGTCGGCGTACTCGTATTGACCACAGCCACCTGGGACGATTCGAGCGCGCGGAGCGAACGCCCGACCGATCGCAGGCGGTGGTCCTGGACGACAAGCTGGGTGCCAGCGGCATGCTGCTCCGCCTGTGGGAGCGGATCGGTGACGAGCGTGGCCATGTGGCCAAGCCCCCGGCCCATGTGGCCAGATCATCGGTGGATCTGGCTTTTGCAGTGGCTGACCAGGCAGCGTCGGACGGTGAGGGGATCTCGGTCCCGTGTCGTCTAGCTGATGGGTCGGTGGTTTGGGTGGCTCTGAATCGGCGTGCGCTGCTGCGCACGGGGATGGGACTCGGGGCTGCGGCCGCGGTCGGTGTGGGTTCGCCGACCTTCGCGGACTCCGGCGCCGTTCCCGGTCTGGTCCGCAAGGCCCGGGCCGCGTACGCGTACGGCTCGACGCCGGTGGAGCACCTGCGTCGCACCCGCCGCCTGCTGATCGACAATGACAACCTGCTCGGGCCGCGGCATGCTGTCGCCGCAGTGCGCGACCACATCCAGGTCATCCAGGAGCTGCGCCGGGATGCGAAGGGCGCCGACCGGCGCGACCTGATGGAGCTCCAGACGCAGTGCGGCGAGTTCTTGTCCTGGCTCTACCAGGACCTGGGCAACCCGAAGGCTGCGTCGTACTGGTTGGACCGGGCCATGCAGTGGTCCCACACCGTCTGCGACAACGACCTGACCACGTACGTCATGGCCCGCAAGGCCCAGCTGGCCGGGGACACGGCCGACCTGGTCGACGTGGTTGACCTCGCCGAAGCCGCCCAGCGCATGGCACGTCCGCGCAGCCGCCTCGCCGCCGTCGCGCGCACCTACGAGGCGTACGGACACGCGCTGCGCGGTGACGCCGACGAGAGCGAGCGTGCGGATCGACGACGTCCGCAACGCCCTCGATGGCGCCGCCGCCGACCCCACCCCATGGGGTGTGTGGCTGAACGCCTCGTACGTGGAGGTCCACCGCGCCCAGGGCCTCGAAACCCTCGGCAAGCACGACCAAGCCGCGGACGCGTTCGGCTCCGCCATCCAGCTGATGCCCGACGGCTATCACCGCGACCGGGGCGTCTACATGGCGCGGCAGGCCGTTGCGCTGGCTGCGCGCGCCGCGCACCGGAGCAGGCCGCCGCCATCGGGATGCACGCGCTCACCGTTGCGGAGGACACCGGCTCCGGCCGCATCACCAACGAGCTCGCCCGCCTCGACAAGGCCCTGATCCCCTGGCAGCGCGAGCCGGCCGTAGCCGAGTTCCGCGCCACCTTCGACTCCACCCTCTTCCACGAGACAGAAACGGAAGCCTGAGCAGATGACTGCCCGCCCCTACGTGCTGCTGTCCGCCGCCGCGTCGGTCGACGGTTACCTGGACGACGCCAGCCCCGAGCCGCTGCTGCTCTCCAATGCTGACGACTTCGACCGCGTGGACGAGGTACGCGCCTCCTGCGACGCGATCCTGATCGGCGCGACGACCATGCGGAAGGACAACCCGAGGCTGCTGGTCAACTCCGAGGAGCGCCGCGTCAAGCGGCTCTCGGAGGGCCGGTCGGAGTACCCGCTGAAGGTGACGGTGACCGCCTCTGGCCACCTTGACGCGGACCTGAAGTTCTGGCACTTCGGCGGCCAGAAGCTCGTCTTCACGGTCGACTCCGCCCTCGATAAGGTGAAGGCGACGCTCACTGCGCCTCGCGGACGTAGTCAGCGTCGGCCCCGAACTCGACTGGGGCCTGGTCCTCGACGAGCTCGGCCACCGTGGTGTCGGCCGACTCATGGTGGAGGGCGGCGGCACGATCCACACCCAGCTCATGTCCCAGAACCTGGCCGACGAGCTCCACCTCGCTGTTGCGCCACTGCTGGTGGGGCAGGCCGACGCCCCGAAGTTCCTGGGCAACGGCGCCTACCCGGGCGGGTCGACCGCCCGGATGCGGCTGCTGGAGGCCCGCGCAATCGGCGACGTCGTGCTGCTGCGCTACGCCCCAAAGGAGCGCATCTGATGTACGCGCCCAACCGAGACCAAGACCTCCGCTGGATGCAGCGTGCGATCGACCTGGCCGCGCTGTGTCCTCCGGTCGCGGGCGCCTACTCGGTCGGTGCGGTCATCGTCGGCGACGGCATCGAGCTCACAGCCGGCTACTCCCGGGAAACCGATCCGCGTGAGCACGCGGAGGAGGCCGCCCTCGCGAAGCTCCCAGCGGGCGAACCGAGGCTGGCCACGGCAACGATCTACTCGTCCCTGGAGCCGTGCTCCCAGCGGAGCGCGGACCGTACTCCGTGCGCGCAGCGGATCCTCGAGGCGGGGATCCCTCGCGTCGTCATTGCCTGGCGCGAACCGCCCTTGTTCGTTGCCGACTGCGTGGGGGTCGAGCAGCTCGCCGAGGCGGGTGTGGACGTCGTGGAGCTGCCGGAACTTGCGGAGGGCGCACGCGCTGCGAACTCGCATCTGGGGCTCTCATGACCACGCCTGCCCTTGATCTCGGCGTCGCCGCTTCAGTGCCAGTAGGCCAGTCGCTTCCCATCCAGAGATCCAGTGGTGTATCTTTCAGTGCATCTTGGATCATGGAAGGGTTGGGTATGCCCGTTTCTGATGGCTCACAGCGGGTCGAAGCCCTGCTGGACAGCCTGGATGACACCCTGCCACCACCAAGTGTGCGCGCGAAGCTGCGACTTGCCGCCGGCCTCACCCAGCAGGAAGTCGCGGAGGCCGTGGGCGTGAAGCGCCTCGCCGTGGCTCGCTGGGAGCTGGGACAGGCTCACCCGCGGCGCCCTCATCGCGAGAATTACATGCACCTGCTCAAGGGCCTCGCCGAACGGTTCCCAGAGGCCGCGAGGTCAGGTGAGGGCATGCCGACGCCGGCCTCGGAATCAAGGGGGTCGGGGTGACGTAGCCGCCACCGGCCGCGCGTGCCAAGAAGAAGAGGACTAGCCATCCTCTTCGGCCCCGCGCGGCCCGTCTACCGCCTGGACTAGCCACCAGAGCGGTCCGCTCAGATCCCGGTTCCCGCCGGTCCTGAGCTGCGGCTTATCAAGCCGCTCATTTTGTCTCGGCCCCTTATCAGGGCCATGCAACACCGGTCCCTAGCCAGGACCACCGCAGTGCCGGTCCCTAGCCAGGACCAACACGTCGGTTGTTCCGAGGCCCCGCCAAGGGCTTCGGAACACCAGCACCAAAGCCGCCACAAACGAAAGGAGATCGTTTCTGGGCCTTCGTACTGAGCCCGCTCCTCACGGAGGGGCGCCCACACATCCATACGAGCCATCGATTCGAGCCCCCGCCAAGGGGCCCGTCGCGTTGATCCATATGAAGGTTGGTCTCGCCATAGTGCATGAGCTTCGGTCGTCTTGTCAGGTCGACCACGGCCAGGTGAGTACCCCCTCTGGGGTGATTGCCGCAGGTTGTGGTGTCCCCTCCATGAGGATTGTGACGTACATCACACCCCTGGACTGTCGCACGGGTACCTCCTGGTCGGCGGCCCGCCTGGCCTCCGGGATGAGCGCGGAGGCCGCATCGGTCGCCGGGCTGGACCACCACGTCGTCGACGTCATCGACAACTCCGTCGATGCAGCCCGCTTGGGTGCCTTCCCGTCTGGCGGGACGGGTTCCAAGATCGTTGCCCGCCGTGCGGGAGCGACGGGGGGTATCGGCGCTCGCCGGGCCCTGTCCACAGGCCGACTGGGGCAGGGTCGGCGGGTGGATGACTTTTCGCGTGTTTCGGCTGCTGAGGGGGGTGTCCGCTTTGGCGTGTACACCGGCCCGATGACTACACAGACGATCTCGTTCCTCGCGGCGTCCACCGCTCTGGTCGGGCCGGTGGGCCGATGAGCGCGGGTATGGCGGCGGCCGCGTGCTGGATCGTCCCCTGGGGGGGACGTCGACAACTCCGTCGGCCAGGTGCCGGTGCTTCCCGGGCAGCCGGACCGCGCTGCCGCGGTGCCGGCCTGCGGGCAACCGGGCGACGGCGCCTGGACGACCCGCTGCGTCTTGGTCGCGCGATGCGGCTGCGGCTGCGCAACGCGGTCCAGGCGCTGCTGGCGGACCCGTCGATCGCCGGGCTGAAGGACGCGCCGAAGCTGGCGGCGGTGGTGCTGTACGCGAAGTCGCGGGCGCCCAAGGGCGAGAAGAACGACAATCAGACCTCGATCTGGGGCGCGGAGCTGGGCCGCTGGCTGGGCATGAAGGAGTCCACGGTCCACCACAAGGTGCTGCCGGTGCTGCGCGGCACGGACGCGCTGCACACCCAGGTGAAGACGAACGGGAAGGGGCACGTGACCGGGCTGGACTGCCTGGTCATCCCGCTGTGGAACGCCCGCAAGAGCGGAGGAGCAGGACACCCGCTGGCGCTGACGAAGGCGGAGCTCGCGACCCTGCTGCACCTCATCGAGGACTCTGTTCGGGCCCGGCTGGACTCCGGAGGACAAGGAGCCGACGCCGCCGGGGCTGCTGGCCGACCGTACGGGTAAGGGCGCGGCGACCGACCGGCTCGGGCTGCTGCTGATGGTGCTGAACACGCGGGCGTCGGGCTGGCTGCAGCTGGTCGGCGGCTCGGTGAAGAAGCGGGAGGGGCGCGGGGCGGCGACGCTGGCCCGGCTGCTGGGCTGCTCGCCGTCGGGGGCCCGGAAGGTGCTGGCTCGGCTGACGGAGGCCGGTGTCGTGGCGCGGCAGCGCAAGGCGACGTCGACGCGGATGAACGGCCGGGGCAAGGTCATGCTGCTGCCGGTGGCCCGCGCGTACGGCCGAACCGTGGTCCTCGAGGAGGCTGTTTCGGGGCCTGGATCGGTGTTTTCGGTGCGTCCCGATGGTGCGTGCGGAGATCATGCTCCGGCCGCTGCGGCTGGTGCCCTTGGTACGTCTGGGATCGGTGGTGCTGAGGGCACCGGGGATGCGGCGGTTCAGGAGCGTCCCGATAGTGCAGAGCTCCACGCAGACCACGCTTCTGGGGTTACTCCTGTAGTTCCTCCGCAGCTCTCTTGTGGCTTTTCCGGCGAAGGCCGTGGAGGTGAAGGCCGTCGGCCGGAGCGCGCGTGCGTGCGCGAGGATCAGGCCGCCGACAGCGAGAACTCTGCTGCCGGGACCGGGTCGCCGGTGGCGGAGGGCGGCCCGCTTCGCGGGGTACAGCCCAAGAAGTCCCCGGTCGACGAGCAGGTTGGGCAGCGTGCTGCCGGGACTGGGGCCGGTAGCCGGCCGAAGGTTGTGGGTGGTGGAAAGACGCAGCAGCAGCGGAGGGTGGGCCTTCCGGCAGATCTTCGTCTGCGGATGGCTCTGGGGCCGGTGACCTGGCTCTGGGAGCGGCTGAGCGGCTGGCAGCAGGACCAGGTTGAGGCGGCTGCGAAGACGGAGCTGGCCCATCTGGAGGGCTTGCTGGCGCTGCCGGGTGCCGCGCCGCGGGCGCTGGCAGATCGGCTCACCCACCGGCTCGCGGAGACCGGAGGCGAGGCCATGGTCACCGGCCCGTACGGGTGGCTGATCCGGCGGGGCCTGGTGCAGCGCCAGGTGTGCACGGACCGGCGCTGCGACGACGGGATCCGGCTGGACACCGGCGCTGACTGCGAGATGTGCGGCAACGTGATCCACATCCGCCGTGCCCGCCGCGCGAAGACCGCTGCTGAGATCGACCGGGAGCTGCCCGGCTCGGCGACGGCGAGCATCGGCGCGTCGTTGAGGAGCGGCTGCGGGAGCAGGCCGCCGTCGAGGCGGAGGACTTCGTGCGGCGGCGTGAGCAAGCCCGCGTGGAGCAGGCCCGACGCGATGAGGCTCGTGTGGCTGCCCAGGAGCAGGCAGAACGCGAGCGCCAGGCCGCGGCCGCCGCGGAAGTGGTGCGGCAGGCTCGGCCGTGCGAGGACTGCGGGCAGGCACGAGCAGCGGGATTGTGCGAGGTGTGCGGCCACCGGCGGCAGACCCGTGAGCTGCTCCTGCAGCGGCGCGGACGGAAGCGGCCTGGACGGCGACCGACTTCTCCAGCCCCCGCCGGCTGGCCGCAGCGAGGGACCGTGCTCTGACCAGTCTGCGGAGAGAAGCGGATCGGGCCGGGCAGGACTTGCTGGCCGCGCTGGGAGAGCGCTACGCCGAGGATCCGCAGGCCGCCGCTGCCTGCGCCGCTTACGCCGTCAAGGCCCCAGCCAGCGAGCTGCTCGTGGAGGCCCGCAGGACCGCCCTGGCCGCGCTGACGCGTTCCCCCGAAGCTGAAGCCGAGGCCCACCGGGCCTACTGTGCCGAGCAGGCCCGCCGCCCCTACGACTGCTACCTCACCGGCCCGCAGGCCGATGCGCCAGCCCGCGAGGCCGCCCAGCGGGCGCGTGAACGCACCGCCCACTACCTGCTGAACACCCGGCTGCAAGACCAGTGCGCCGCCACACACGCCCCACAGCGCACACCGGATAACGCGACCGGAGAGGCCAGTTGGTCCAGGCGCCTCCAGCAGATGGCGACCAGGCCCCTGCCCGACGACGCCCTGGCCACCCCCGTCGGCGGCTGATGAGCCTCGGGTGCTCCGAGCACCGCTTCGCAGCCACTACCATCGCTCTCCCGGTCCGCCACGGCCGCGAGCGCGCTTCTCCGAGGGGCCTCATGACGCGAAACCTGTACTTACACCGATCGAACCAGACCAAGCTGCTGCGCAGTGACGGCCGCGCACGTTGCAGGTTCTGCGGAACTCCCATCGAGTTCTTCGACCGCTATGACAGCACCCGTATCCCGCTGACGCCGGAGTTCCCCACGCGTGCTGTGCCTCAGCGGATGCGCTGGCACCTTCACCGCGGCGTGGCCTACCCGGGAAGCGATGGGGAGTACTGCCGCATCCCGCACCCGGCCGTCTGCCCCGCCGTGGACCACCCCGAGCTGCCCGGCGAACTGAGCGAGATCGTCCGGGTCCTGGCCGTACGGATGCAGCAGGCGATCCAGGCCGGGACGTTCATCCCCTACCAGGAGCCGGCCAGCGAGGTCGACGTGGAAAGTCCAGAGCCTGAACAGGCCCAGGACGTCCGTCACATCGTGGCGTACTTCGGGACACTGCGCATCGCCCCCTGCGCCATCGAGGACCTGCAGTGCATCGCACTCGACCGCCGTACCGGCGAGCGCTGCGAGAACGGCGTGTACGACGTCGGCGAAGGCGCCTGGCAGAAGGTCGACATCGACACCTCCCAGGTGGCGGGACGCCAAGGCCAGATGCTGCTGGACCGCACGCAAGGGCAAGTCTGGGCATGGCAGCTGAAGGACTTTCACGCCGCCCGGCGATGGTGGTCCCAGCGCTGCCCGGAGCACATCGACTCCTCCCAACCGGACGCTGTCGGCAACGAATTCGTCCCGTTCCACCCCGTACGACATGACGACTTCATCCTCGACAACCAGCCGACCGGTTACGAGGCCCCCCAGCACAACGAAGAGGTCGTGGTGCACGAGGGGCCCCGCGGCCGCACCGCCTGCGCGCGTTGTTCGAACTCCACCGTGGCCGACGTTTCCGAGGGCTGGTTGTGCTGGCAGTGCAACCGTGCCGAAAAGCGGCGTGCGCGCGTACATCAACGATGGGCTGGGAAACGACTCTGAAGATCGGCTGCGGCAGGCCGAACCGACGATCCGCAAGTGGAAGGACACCTCCGATGACCGAACCCTCCTCGGCCGAGGCCGCTGTCCCACCCCCGTTAGCAAGTCCTGAGCGCATTCCCACCCCATGGCCGGAGTTCACTTCGGTCCTGGACCTGGTCTTCCGGCACAAGGCAGGCGTCATCGCTGAGGAAGGCTCCTCGGAGGCCACGATCGGACAGGACATCGCCCTGCACGTCGCGCTCGCGGAATCAACACCCTGCTGTTCACCACGGCCCCGCCCACGGCCCAGCCCGGCGCGCTCGCCCTAGAGATCAAGGCACACCCCACCCCGGACTACATCAACAACCGGGTACGGCACCCAGCCCGGGGCCGGCACCCCGAACTCGTCGTCATCGAGCGCTACGAGCGCCTGCGTGCCGAACCGCGCTACATCCCCAGTCAATACGACCCCATCGACGACCTGGACTACGAACCCCCGACCGCCGCCGATGAACTGCTGCAATGCGTCCGCGACATCCACATCGACATCGCCTGCTCTTGACCACCACCGTCTCAGCCCAGCCGCAACTGACCCGTCCGCTCGACCAGTGGCTCGACACCAGCCATCCTGCCGTCACACTGACCGAGGTCTGCAAGCCAGTCGTCATGCTCCAGCGCGCCACCGAACAGACCGTAGAAGCGCGCCTGGAAATCAACCCGTCGGGGCCCAGCGGCCATCGGGTGCCTATGGCCTGGCCCGCCGAGCGTCAGTAGAGGCCGGGCACGTAGACGCCGGCGGCCCGGCCGATATGCACGTCCATTGTGGGCTGCAGAGGTGAGGGCTTCCACCCCGTGGCTTCCTGGATAAAGCCCCCCTTGTCGGCGGCGGTCTCATTCCAAGCGCGGTCCATGACCCGGAGGCGAACCCAGTTCAACCGCTCACCAGTGTCGGTGTGGACGGGGTGGGTGTAGTGAGTAAGAAAGTCCTCTGACATGACATTCGGGGCGTGAGGCGCGGCCTCGAAGATGCCGCTGAACGACGGCTGTGTGATGGTCCAGTAGATCGGCACCTCGCCTAGTCGGTATTTCTCGGGGTAGCGCCGGTGGTAGGTGACGGCGTACTGGTTGACCCACTTCCGCCAGAGTTCGAGCGCGCCAACTTCCTCAGGAAGGTAGTCATCGGACATGGCACTGCCGTCTGGCTCGGGATAGAGGAGAAGTTCGACGGTCTGCGTGTAGGAGCCGCGACGGGTGGTGAAAGTCCACTCAGTGCCGGGCGGGTAAGGCTGGACGGTGACGTGAGAAGAGGACATGGCGACAGTCTGCCGGTAGTCCAGCAACCGTTGTGAGCAGTTGGGCGCGCGGGTCGTACAGCGGTGGAATCACCGCGGGCGGGCGGAAAAGTTCACCACCAGCCAGATCAACAGTTCGGTCGGTGCGGCAGAGGCGATGGCGCTGCCGCTGAAAGCCAACGACCGGTACGGGTGCGCGAACAGGCACTGTGAGGCCGCCCCGGGCGACGTCGCGGCCGGCACCGCCGAGGTGCGCTTCACCATGGAGGGCGACATCGCGGCCGTCCGCGCTGAATGCCTGCGCGCCATGGACCCGGCCGACCAGGTAGTAAAGCGGAGGCCGCCGCTGCCGGTGCTCGCGTACGGCGCCCTGCGCACCGCCCAGCAGGCGGGCGCCGAGTTCCGGCGCAACGCCCTGGCGATGCTGGGCCCGACCGACGAGGCCGAGGCCCGGCGGGCGTACCAGACCGAGCAGGGCCGAGCGACAGATCGGTCGGCACCGTGTACCCCCGTGCTCGTAGAAACATGCCGCTGGTCGGTGCCTCCGCGTGCGGTCCTGTGTGGGGCACGCCCGAGCAGCGGGGAAGGGTCGAGGGGGCCGGACCGGCTACGACCAGACCGCATCATCAAGTCGTACGAGCCGGACCGGGCCGCCGCACGCCCGGGTCGCGGCGACCATGGCGGCGGGACCTTGACCCGTGACGAGCGGTAGGGCGTCGGTATGGTGGTGGTATGGCGAAGAAGAAGCTCACGATCACGATCGATAACGGCAGGGTCGAGGCGATCGAAGGTCTCGTGTCCTCCAGCGCTGCTGGTCCGGGCTCGGTTTCCGCATGGATCGAGGACGCCGTGGCCGCCAAGTTGGAGCAGGCCGAGCGGGCGCAGCGCGCCCTCGACTGGATCGTCGCGCGCGCCCAGGCCGAACACCCCGGCGAGTGGGAGAAGGCTCTGGAGGCTGTGCGGGCCTCCGACGAGCGGCACGGCTTCACCTCCGCCGGCGAAGGGCAGAGCGCCGCGTGAATACCGGATACGTCCTCGACCACACCGCCGTCAGCTCGCTCGCGCACGGCAGCATCTACATGGCCGCCCGCGTGGTGCGCTCGGTCGAACAGGTTCAGCCCTTGTTCGTGCCGGCGGTGTCCTTCACCCAGGGGCTGACGGAC
The DNA here is from genome assembly GCA_004010275.1 of Streptomyces huasconensis. Classification (GTDB taxonomy): domain Bacteria; phylum Actinomycetota; class Actinomycetes; order Streptomycetales; family Streptomycetaceae; genus Streptomyces; species Streptomyces huasconensis. Next base: position 1,420 of record RBWT01000186.1, on the reverse strand, counting down.
AGCGCGTTCGGCGAGGTCACCCAGATGCTGCAGGACGCTCTCTCCGCGCCCTGCTTCGTCTTCCGTCCCCTTGACGAATCCGCCTGCTGGGCCGTCGCCCAGATCGCTCATGAACGGGCGACGAACCTGCCCACCGCCCACGCCGCGCACCTCGCGCTCCGATCAGGGCTACCGGTCCTGACCCGCCAGCCCGATGTGTACAAGCAGATCGACGCCCGCATCAACACCGAGCCCATCGGGTAGAGTTCCGACACCTTCCGCTACACGAGAAACGTAGCGTTTGCTGCATACACGTCGGCGGTGACGCGTTGCCGGGGCCGCCACGCTTACCGTGACGATGTGGGGCGGCGGGTGCAGCGGACAATGGACCCCTGCCGACAGGCGTCGGCCCGCGCCGCGCCCCGCCCACCGGAAGGTGGCGGCCTCCCACCTCGCCAACGGTCGAGCAGCACCTGCGAGCAGACTTCGCTTGTGGGCCGCTCCACCCGCGTCTCCCACTTCTCGGCTGTGCGGGACTGGTAGCCGGTCCGCTCACTGATCTCCAGCAGGGAGACGCCGGCCTCCAGAGCCCGCGCCGTCGCCTCCAGAGCCCGAGATCGCCGAGGGTCCTGCGGCGCGCGGCCGAGGAGCAGGGGTCAGCCACCGACGCCCTGGTGCAAGGCTGCGGCTCCGCGTCGTAAGCGCACCGTCATTTGGGGGGTCAGCAGCGGGCCGCTTGCGCCAGGACAGCGCTGAACTGGGCCAACAGGCCGAAGACGCCGTCGGGGCCGGGTGCCGGGGTTTTGCGGGCGGCAGGGGGGGCTGCGATATGCGGAACCGAAGCCTTGTGATCGGCCTTTGCCGTGGCTTGAAAGGTGGTGCGCCACAGCGGTTCGAAGTAGGTGGTCTCGCCTTCCAGAGCGAAGACGAGGAGTTGCACGGGTTCCCAGTCGAGAAGTTCGGTGCCTTCCAGCAGTTGGGTGATCTCGTGTTCGCTCAGGGCGTGGCCGGTGCTGGCGGCGATCTGCTTGGGGTCGGGCTTGCCCGCCCGCAGGTGCAGGTACCGCAGGGCTGACTGCAGCGTGGGGGGTTCCTTCTTGGCGCCTCGTTGGTCGGCGGCTTTTTCCCACAGCGGGCGCAGGTAGGTGGGGTTGGTCCCGCAGGCGCGTGCGATGCGGGAGGTGACGGGCCAGGAGGGGACGCGTTCGTCCGACGATGATGCGGGACAGGTAACTGGGGGAGAGCCGGGCTTGCTCGGCGACGGCACGCAGGGAACGGCCGCTGGCCCGTTGCAGTGTCGACAAGGTGGGGGCGAACTCGTCGGCAGGAGCAGGCTGGCTGGCTGGCAGAGGGCTGTGGGATGAGGCGGAGGACGGGTCGGAGGTGTCCTCGCGCAGGGCCCGGCGGTGCGTCCGTGCGGTGGGGGATTGCGGGGCGCGGG
>RBWT01000185.1 GCA_004010275.1 Streptomyces huasconensis | reverse complement strand
CCAGGCGCCGCCCCGCCCCCCTACAACCGCTGCAAAATCGTCCCCGTAGCCACCGCACCCCCCGCACACATCGTCACCAGCGCGAACTCCTTGTCCCGCCGCTCCAGCTCATGCAAGGCCGTGGTGATGAGCCGCGCCCCGGTGGCCCCCACCGGATGCCCCAGCGCGATCGCCCCGCCGTTCACATTGACCTTCTCCAGGTCCTGCCCGAAGACCTGCGCCCAGCTCAGCACCACCGACGCGAACGCCTCGTTGATCTCCACGATGTCGATGTCCTTCAGGGACATCCCGGCCTTGCCGAGCACCGCCCGCGTCGCGTCGATCGGCCCGTCCAGATGGAAGTGCGGGTCGGCGCCGACCAGCGCCTGCGCCACGATCCGCGCCCGCGGCTTCAGCTTCAGGGCCCGCGCCATCCGCTTGGACGCCCACATGAGGGCGGCCGCGCCGTCCGATATCTGCGAGGAGTTCCCGGCGGTGTGCACGGCGGTCGGCATGACCGGCTTGAGCCCGCCGAGCGCCTCCATCGACGTGTCGCGCAGCCCCTCGTCCCGGTCGACGAGCCGCCACATGCCCTGCCCCGCGGCCTGCTCCTCCTCGGTGGTGGGCACCTGCACGGCGAACGTCTCGCGCTTGAAGCGCTCCTCGGACCAGGCGGTGGCCGCCCGCTCCTGCGAGATGAGGCCGAGCGAGTCCACGTTCTCCCGGGTCAGCCCGCGCTTGCGCGCGATGCGTTCGGCGGCCTCGAACTGGTTCGGCAGGTCGACGTTCCACTCGTCGGGGAACGGCTTGCCCGGCCCGTGCTTGGACCCCGACCCCAGCGGCACCCGCGACATCGCCTCGACCCCGCAGCTGATCCCCACGTCGATGACGCCGGCCGCGACCATGTTGGCGACCAGGTGGGCGGCCTGCTGCGAGGAGCCGCACTGGCAGTCCACCGTCGTCGCCGCCGTCTCGTACGGAAGCCCCATGGTGAGCCAGGCCGTGCGCGCCGGGTTCATCGACTGCTCCCCGGCGTGCGTGACCGTGCCGCCGACGATCTGCTCGACGCAGTCGGCGTGGATGCCGGTGCGGCCGAGGAGTTCGCGGTAGGTCTCCCCGAGCAGATAGGCGGGGTGGAGGTTGGCGAGCGCGCCCGCGCGCTTGCCGATGGGGGTGCGTACGGCTTCGACGATGACAGGTTCCGCGGCCATGGGGCTGGTCCTCTCCGTCCATGTCCCGCGAGCCGTCCCGGCGGCTCGCGAGAGGAACTAGTACGCGTTCTAGTTCTCCCCAGCAGTCTGCTGAGCGGAGCCCCGGCGCCGCAAGGGTCTTGCACGCACCTTGCCCGGTACCCGTACGCAAACTGTCCGGCCATGAGCCTTGCCACTTGTAGAACCCGTTACTACGTTGCGGGCCAAGCCTCCTGACGGCCCGTCAGCTACCTGTCGACACTGGAGTTGCCGATGACCTGTCCAGCGCTTCCCGACGGGTTCGACTTCACCGACCCCGACCTGCTCCAGGACCGCGTGCCCCTCCCGGAGTTCGCACGGCTGCGGCAGACGGAACCGGTGCGCTGGATCGCCCAGCGGCCCCGCGTCTCCGGCTTCGACGACGCGGGGTACTGGGCCGTCACGCGGCACGAGGACGTCAAGTACGTCTCCACGCGCCCGGAGCTGTTCTCCTCCCACCTCAACACGGCGGTCATCCGCTTCAACGAGAGGATCAGCCGAGACCAGATCGACGCCCAGAAGCTGATCATGCTCAACATGGACCCGCCCGAGCACACCCGGGTCCGGCAGATCGTGCAGCGCGGCTTCACGCCCCGCGCCATACGCTCGCTGGAGGACGCCCTGCGCGAGCGCGCCCGCTCCATCGTCGCGGCGGCCCTGGAGACCGCGGGCCCGGACGGCTCCTTCGACTTCGTGACGAACGTCGCCGTCGAGCTGCCGCTCCAGGCGATCGCCGAGCTGATCGGCGTCCCCCAGGAGGACCGCACGAAGATCTTCGACTGGTCCAACAAGATGGCGGGGTACGACGACCCGGAGTACGCCATCACCGAGGAGATCGGCGCCGAGGCGGCCATGGAGATCGTCTCCTACGCGATGAACCTCGCCGCGGCCCGCAAGGAGTGCCCGGCCAAGGACATCGTCAGCCAACTGGTGGCGGCCGAGGACGAGGGGAACCTCGCGGGCGACGAGTTCGGCTTCTTCGTCATCCTGCTCGCGGTGGCCGGCAACGAGACCACCCGCAACGCCATCACCCACGGCATGCACGCCTTCCTCACCCACCCCGGCCAGTGGGAGCTGTACAAGCGCGAGCGCCCCGCCACCGCCGCCGAGGAGATCGTGCGCTGGGCGACCCCGGTCGTCGCCTTCCAGCGCACCGCGACGCAGGACACGGAGCTGGGCGGCGCCACGATCAGGCGGGGCGACCGGGTCGGCCTCTTCTACTCCTCCGCCAACCACGACCCCGACGTCTTCGAGGACCCGGACGTCTTCGACATCACCCGCGACCCCAACCCGCACCTCGGCTTCGGGGGCGGTGGCCCGCACTTCTGCCTCGGCAAGTCCCTCGCGGTCCTGGAGATCGACCTCATCTTCCACGCGATCGCCGACGCCATGCCGGGCCTCCGGCTGACCGGTGACCCGCGCAGGCTCCGCTCGGCCTGGCTCAACGGGGTCAAGGAGCTGCGGGTCAGCACCGGCTGACCCACGGGCCAACGTCCGCGTTGCGGGACGCGTCCGGAGAAGTGAACCTGGCTCTCAGCCTCGCCTCTCCAAGACCTCGAACGGAAACGGTGGCCGTGGTCTTCGCCGACTTCCCGATCGTCCCGTCCGACAGCAGGCCCACCGCGCGGACGCCGCGGCAGTCGTCGTTCCGGGCGTTCGGCAGGCGGCACCGCGTCCCGCTGCTCGCCACCGTCCCCACCCTTCCCCTGTACGCGGTGTGGGCGGCGTTCCTCGCGACGGGCGGCGGGGACCTCGCCGCCCAGGAGGCCTGGGCACGGTTCGCCGCCGAGCACGGCACGGCCGCGTACGGCCTCTTCTGGTACGGCGGCATGCACACCGCCAACTACAGCCTGCTCTCGCCCCACCTGATGGCCCTGCTCGGGGTGCGGACGGTGACGGTGCTCTCCGGGATCGCGGGGGCCTGGCTGGTCGCCGCCCTCATGGAGCGCACCGGCGTCCGCAGGCCCCTGTGGCCCGCGGTGCTCGCCTCGCTCGGCGTGTGGTGCAACGTCGCGTCGGGACGTACGACGTTCGCGCTCGGCCTCGTCCTCGCCTTCGCGGCCTGCCTGGCGCTCGTACGGGAGCGGCGCGCGGCCCATCGCCGCGGCGTGCGCGGCGCTCGCGGCCATGGCGTCACCGGTGGCGGGCCTGTTCCTGCTGGTCGCGGGCGCGGGCCACTTCTTCGTACGGGACTGGCCGCGCGCGGCCGCGCTCCTCGCGCCGCCGTGCGCGGTCGTGGCGGTCACGACCCTGCTCTTCCCCTTCACGGGCGAGCATCTGATGCCCTTGGACCGGATCTTCCCGCCCGTGCTGTTCTCCCTCGCCCTGGTCCTCGCGGCCCCGCGCACATGGCGGGTGCTGCGGTGGGGCGCGGGCGTGTACGCGGCCGGGACCGTGCTCACGTACCTCATCCCGTCCCCCATCGGTACGAACGTCGAGCGCCTCGCCGAGCTGGACGGCCCCGCCGTGCTGCTCGCGGCGCTGCTCGCGCCCGGCGCTCGGGCGGCTGCGGCGGGCCGTCCTCGCGGCGGCCCTGGTGCTCTGCTCGGCGTGGGTGGCGCAGAAGACCGCCGACGACCTCGTGGTCTCCACGGAGGTGCCGCGCTGGGCGGCCGAGACGCACGGTGTGGTGCGGGAGCTGGAGCGGCTGGGCGCCGACCGGTCCCGTGTCGAGGTGGTCCCGGCCCGCAACCACCGCGAGGCGGCGGCGCTCGCCCCGCACGTGAACCTGGCGCGCGGCTGGAACCGCCAGCTCGACATCGAGCGCGGGCGCCTCTTCTACGACGGGACGTTCTCGGCGGCCACCTACCGGGCCTGGCTGGACAAGTGGGCGGTCGGCCACGTCGTACTGCCCTCGGGTGAGCCGGACGGGTTCGCCGAGGAGGAGGCGGAGCTGGTGGCGCGGGAACCCGAGTGGCTGGAGGCGGTGTGGCGGGACCCGAACTGGCGGATCTTCCGGGTGCGAGACGCGGTGCCGCTGGTCTCCGGGCCCGCCTCCGTGGTGCGCGGCACGGACTCCGACGTCGTGGTGCGCGTGCCCGCGCGGGGCGCGGTGACGGTGCGCCTCGTGTACTCGGCGTGGCTGCGGGCCGAGGGCGCCTGCCTGGCGCGGCAGGGCGAGTTCACGCGCCTGTCGGTGCCCCGGCCCGGCACCTACCGGATCAGCTCGGGCTACGGTCCTTCGCCGCGTCCTTCGTCGTTGCCGGTGACCTGCGTGCCGGCGCCCCCGGCGACGGCCTCGCGGGGACGGCTCGCGCGGGGCCCGGACAGCAGGTAGGTGAGGCCGAGGCCGGCGCCGACGACGGCCGCGCCGCCCACCGCGTCGAGCACCCAGTGGTTGCCCGTCGCCACGATCGCGGAGAGCGTCAGGAGCGGGTGCAGCAGCCCGAGCGCCTTCATCCACCCCTTCGGGGCGAGGACGGCGATGACCAGGCCGCACCACAGGGACCAGCCGAAGTGCAGCGAGGGCATGGCCGCGTACTGGTTGGTCAGGTCGGTCAGGGTGCCGTAGTTCGGCTTGGTGAAGTCCTGCACGCCGTGCACGGTGTCGACGAAGCCGAGGTCCGGCATGAGGCGGGGCGGGGCGAGCGGGTAGGCCCAGAAGCCGATGAGGGCGAGGACGGTCGCGAAGCCGAGCGCGGAGCGCGCCCAGCGGTACTCGGCCGGGCGGCGCACATACAGGACGGCGAGGACGCTCAGCGGCACCACGAAGTGGAACGACGTGTAGTAGAAGTCGAAGAACTCCTCCGGCCAACCCGCCCTCACCACCGCATGGTTGACCCAGTGCTCGACGTCGATGCGCAGGAACCGTTCGATCGCGTGGATCTGCTCGCCGTGGTGCTCGGCCGTGGCGCGGCCCCCGGAGATCGTGCCGCCGGTCGCGGCGAGCCTGACCTGCTGGTAGGCGGAGTAGCCGACGCGGATCAGGAGCAGTTCGAGCAGCAGGTTCGGGCGGGTGAGGACGCGCCGCCAGAACGGGATCAGCGGCACCCGGCGCCACCGGGCCGGGACCGGAGCGGCGTACTCCGTGGGAATGGGTGTCTGGTACTGCGGGTGGGTGCGGGACAGGAACGGCACGGCGACGGCGGCGGCGAGCGCCGTGATCAGCACGAGGTTGTCGCGGACCGGCTCGGTGACCGGCATGTTCGGCAGCATCATCTGGGCGGGCAGGGTCGACACGAGGACGACGGCCACCGGCCACACGTACCGGTCGGACCGGCGCCTGCCGACCCGGCCGACCGCCGTGAAGAGCACCCACAGGAGCTGGTGCCGCCAGCCGGCCGGTGACACCGCGACCGCCACGCAGCGGTGATCGCGACGGCGAGGAGCAGCTGTCCGTCCTTGGCGCAGCGCACGGCGCGGCGCAGGCCGACGCAGGCGACGGCGCGCCGAGGGCCAGGAAGAGGCCGATCTCCAGGGGGCCCCGGAGGCCGAGGCGGAGCAGCATGCCGTGCAGCGACTGGTTGGCGTCGGCGTCGGGGTGCGCGCCGAGGCCCGCTCCCGCGAGGTGGTGGAACCAGTACGTCCAGGAGTCGTGCGGCAGCGCGGCCCAGGCGAGCGCCGTGCACAGGGCGAAGCCCGCGCCGGTGGCGGCGGCCTTCCTGCGGCCGGTGCACCACAGCAGCGCGGCGAAGAGCAGCAGGGCCGGCTGCAACGCCGCGCCGACGCCGGTCAGCAGCCCGCCGGTCCGCTCGCCGCGCACGGCGAAGAGGCCGAGGAACACCAGCAGGACCGGGAGGACGCTGGTCTGCCCGAGGTGCAGGGTGCTGCGCACGGGCAGCGACAGGATGAGCAGGCTGATCGCCACGGGGGCGGCGAGGAGCGCGGTGCGGCGGGAGACCGGCCGCGGCAGGGCGCGGGCGGCCACCAGGCCGAGCACGACGACGAGGCCGAGGGTGCCGAAGGTCCAGGCCAAGCCGAGGGCCTGCTCCCCGGAGCGGGCGAGGGGCTTGAGGACGAGGCCGGCGAAGGGGGTGCCGGTGAACCGGTCCGCGTCGTAGAGGGAGCCCTTGGCGTGCAGGACGCCGCGCGGGCCGAGCCAGGTCTCCAGGTCGGTGAGGCGCTCGCCCTCGGGGGTGCGCAGGACGGCGGCCGCCTGCCGGGCGGCCAGGACGGCGGCGAACAGCCAGAGGGCGACGCGGGCCGCTCCGATCCGCGCCCCGGGTCCGTCGCTGTGCCCCGCTTCCAGGGCTTCGGGCGTTCGCCTGTGCTCACCGTTCGCCATGCCGCGTCGCGCCTCCCGACCCGTTCGCCATGCCTGCGGCCCGACCGTGAGGGGCTCGGATGCGACCCCGAGAGTCGTGCGTCCCTCCTGAGGGACGCACGCGGCCGCCCTTCCACCTGGCAGCCACTCCGCTCTTTATCGGCTTTTGTCCGTTGTGCCCAACGCGGGGGCACGCCTCTCGGACACCTTCGAACGTCTGTCCACAGGGCGGCTTCGCGGCCCTCCACGTGCGGTTCCCGGCGGGGGCCGCGACATAGATCACAAGGGCAGCCCGTCCGGGCCACCGAAGGAAAGGCCGTTTGACCTGCATAGAAGCCGTTTTCGGGCCCTATGCGATCACTTGGGCACTGTCCGTAATGCTGCCGAGTGCCCCTATGGTCGCTTTCGGGCCACCCCGTTTCCGCCCCGGTTTCCGCCCCGGTTTCCGTTCCGGCTTCCGTTCCGGTCTCCGTTCCGTTTCCGCGGGCGGCCCTGTCCTTGTCGTCGACCGAAAGCGGGCGAGCGAACCCTTGACGAGCGCCACCTCCGTCGCACCTTGGAAGCCCGAGCCCGCGTCGGGGCCCCCAGCGGGGGCCCGGAGCGCGGCAGCACCGGGCACCGCACCGGGCGTCACCGTCACGGACCCCGCACTGGTCAAGCGCGCGGTGAAGGCGGCCGCCCTCGGCAACGCGATGGAGTGGTTCGACTTCGGCGTCTACAGCTACATCGCCGTGACGCTGGGCAAGGTCTTCTTCCCCTCGGGCAACCCCACGGCCCAGCTGCTCTCCACCTTCGGCGCCTTCGCCGCGGCCTTCCTCATCCGGCCGCTCGGCGGCATGGTCTTCGGCCCGCTGGGCGACCGCGTGGGCCGGCAGAAGGTCCTCGCCGTCACGATGATCATGATGGCGGCGGGCACGTTCGCGATCGGCCTGATCCCCTCCTACGCGACGATCGGCGTCTGGGCACCGGTCCTGCTCCTCGCGGCCCGCCTGGTGCAGGGCTTCTCGACGGGCGGTGAGTACGCGGGTGCCTCCACGTTCATCGCGGAGTACGCCCCCGACAAGAAGCGCGGCTTCCTCGGCAGCTGGCTGGAGTTCGGCACGCTGGCGGGCTACATCGGCGGCGCAGGCCTGGTCACGCTCATGACGGCGCTGATGTCCTCGGAGGACCTGGTCTCCTGGGGCTGGCGCATCCCGTTCCTCATCGCCGGCCCGATGGGCCTGATCGGCCTCTACCTGCGGATGCGCCTGGAGGAGACCCCGGCGTTCGCCGCCGAACTGGAGAAGGCCCACCAGGACGAGCAGACCCGCGCGAAGGTACGCCTGCGCGACATGGTCACCGGCCAGTGGAAGGCCCTCCTCCTCTGCATGGGCCTGGTCCTGGTCTTCAACGTCACGGACTACATGCTGCTGTCGTACATGCCGAGCTATCTGACCAGCGAGCTGAAGTACGACGAGACGCACGGGCTGCTGGTCATCCTCGCCGTCATGGCGCTGATGATGTGCGCCCAGCCGTTCGTCGGCGCGCTGACGGACCGCGTCGGCCGCCGACCGGTCATCGCGACGGGCTGCGCGGGCTTCCTGCTCCTCTCCGTCCCCGCCCTGCTGCTGATCCGCGACGGCTCGCTCTGGGCGATCGGCCTGGGCCTCGGCGCCCTCGGCCTGCTCCTGGTCTGCTTCACGGCGTCGATGCCCTCGACGCTCCCGGCCCTCTTCCCCACCAAGGTCCGCTACGGCTCGCTGTCCATCGGCTTCAACATCTCCGTCTCGGTCTTCGGCGGCACGACGCCGCTGGTGGTGACGGCGCTGATCGGGGCGACGGGCGACAAGATGATGCCCGCGTACTACATGATGGCGGCGGCGGTAGTGGGCGGCATCGCGGTCTGGTACATGACGGAATCGGCGGGCAGGCCACTGCCGGGTTCGCCTCCGGCGGAGTAGCGGACGGGGCCTGCGTGGGCCCCCACCTCAGCCGGGGGCCCGCGCCCACCGGACCCGTTGGTCTTCAGCGCCTAGTATGCGAGCCGCCACTGACAACCACGCCTACAGGCAGCCGAAGGGAACGTACTCCCGCATGAGCCAGCAGCAGTGGAACTCCGTCGACGACTACTTCACCGGCCTCCTCGTTCCGCACGACGACGCCCTCACCGCCGCCCTGCGCGACAGCGAAGCGGCCGGTCTGCCGCGGATCAGCGTGGCGCCCAACCAGGGCAAGCTGCTCCACCTCCTCGCCCTGACGCAGGGCGCCCGCCGCATCCTGGAGATCGGCACCCTCGGCGGCTACAGCACGATCTGGCTGGCCCGCGCCCTGCCCGCCGACGGCCGCCTCATCACCCTGGAGTACCAGCCCGAGCACGCCGAGGTGGCCCGCGGCAACCTCGCCCGCGCCGGGCTCGACAAGCTGACCGAGATCCGCGTCGGCCCCGCCCTGGAGTCCCTGGCCGTGCTCGCCGCCGAACACGGCGGGAACCCCGCGCCGTTCGACTTCGTCTTCATCGACGCCGACAAGGTCAACAACCCGCACTACGTGGAGTGGGCGCTCAAGCTCACCCGCCCCGGCAGCCTCATCGTCCTCGACAACGTCGTACGCGGCGGAGCCGTCGCCGACCCGGACGACACGGACCCGGGCGTGCGCGGCACCCGCGCCGCCCTCGACCTCATGGCACGGCACCCGAAGCTGAGCACGACCGCCGTGCAGACGGTGGGCACCAAGGGCTACGACGGCTTCGCGCTGGCCCGCGTACTGGACTGACACGACTCGGACCAGGTCGACTCAGCCCAGCCAGGTCAGGTCAGGCCGGGTCAACTCTCGTGGTAGAAGCCGACGTTCACGCTCCGCGGCCCCGACCTGTCCTGGATGACCACCTCGCCCGAACCGCCCCGGGAGAGCAGCGCCCCGCCCCCGTACGCGAGGGGCCGCGCCGCTCCCCCGGACAGCATCCGCACCTCCGAGGCCGGGTCCGGGTTCGAGCCGCGCAGCCAGGTCACGGACCAGGACCCGTCGGGCCCGCAGCGGAACTCCAGGTGCACCCGGGAGACGAACAGCCAGTCCTCGGGCGTCACCAGGCGGCACACGCTCGCGTCACGCCCCACGCGCAGCACCGCGCCCGCTTCGCTCGGCGCCTCGGCCATGAGCATGCCCGCGGTCGCCCCCGCGTCCGCCCCGGACACCGAAACCATCGTCAGCTCCAGCACGTACGTACGCTCCTTCAACTCGGGGCGGCGCGAGCAGGGTTGACCCTCGCGCGCTGCGGCATTTTAAGACGCTCCCCGGGCGGGCGCACGGTCCTCAAGGGACAATGGGCTCCATGACTGAGCGCAAGCCACCTGGAGTGAACTTCGAGTCCTGGATCGACAAGCAGATCCGCGAGGCCGAGGAACGCGGCGACTTCGCGTCCCTGCCCGGCAAGGGAAAACCACTGCCGGAGGGTCCCGATCCCACGTACGACGAGATGTGGTGGGTCAAGCAGAAGATGGCCCGCGAAGGCCTCTCCTACCTCTCCCCCACGCTCGCCCTGCGCAAGGAGGCGGAGGACACCCTCGCGGCGGCCGCCGACGCCCCGTCCGAACACTCGGCGGGCGCCTCGGTGACCGAACTCAACGAGAAGATCCGCACGGCCCTGCGCACCCCGCCCCCGGGGCCGCCGCTCGGCCTCACCCCCTACGACGTCGACGAGGTGGCCCGCGACTGGCGGGCCCGCCACTCGGCCTGACCGGACCGCACCGGGCCTGACCGCACCGGGGCCACCCCGGACCGCCTGAACCGCACCGCATCAGACCGCCGAGCCCGTTTGACGGCCCGCTTACGGGCAACTCGCCCCCGGGACAGGTGCGAGGCCGCACGCCGTGCCTCGCACCGCCAGGCTCACCCCGGGAAGGCACGCATCCATGTCCACAGTCATGATCATCGTTCTGATCGTGGTCGTCGTCGTCCTCGCCGCCGCCGCGTTCGCCATGCTGAGCCGCAGGCGCCAGAACGGAGGCGGCGGCAGCCTCAAGCGCCGCTTCGGCCCCGAGTACGACCACGCGGTCGCCCGGCACGACGGCGACACCAAAGCGGCCGAGCGCGACCTCAACGAGCGGGTGAAGCGGCATGGTTCCCTGCGGCCGCAGCCGCTGGACCCCGCCACGCGCCTGCAGTACTCCGACCGCTGGACCCTCGCCCAGGAGCGCTTCGTCGACTCCCCGCGCGAGGCCGTGGCCGAGGCGGACCGGCTCATCGCCGAGCTGGCCGCGGTCCGCGGCTTCCCCGACGCCGAGCACTACGAGGACCAGCTGGACGCGCTCTCCGTGCACCACTCCACGCACGTCCACGGCTTCCGCAGGGTGCACCGCGCGGCGCTCGACACCACGGGCTCCGAGGAGGGCCGGGCCGGCACCGAGGAGATGCGCGCGGCCATGGTCGAGGCACGGGAGCTCTTCGACGCCCTGATCGCGGACGAGCCCGACGGCCACTCCGCCACCCGCTCCGGAAAGCACCTGACCGGCAAGCACACCACCGGCAAGCGTTCGCACGGCATCACCGGAAGGGGAGTCCAGCATGGCTGACATCGCCCGGCACGACACCACTCGGCCCGACACCGCCCGACACGACACCACCGGGTCCGACACCACCCGTCCCGACACCACCCGTCCCGACACCACCGGGTCCGGCACCGCCCTCTTCCCGCCCGGGGAACGCGACAAGCTGACCCTGCGCCTCCAGAACGCCGTCAGCGGCTTCGTCGACGGCCGCGCGGCTCGGTGGAGGAGGTCGACCACGTCCTGGAGGAGGCCATCGCCCGCCTCTCGGAGACGCTGGCCGAACGCCGCCGCACCCTGCGTTCCTCCTGGCAGACCACGCCCGCCCAGCCCGCGGCGGGCGGCGGCACCCCGGCCGCGGGCGTCGCGCCGGGCGGCGCCCTGGCGACCGAGGGCGCTCCCGCCCCCGAGGACTGGCCACCGACACCGAACAGCACCGGCTGGCCCTGCGGGACTACCGCGAGACGGCCGAGCGCCTGCTGCGGCTCTGAGCCCCGCGCGCCGTACGGCAGGATGGCGGCATGAGCATCGTGAAGATCAACGCCCTCACCGTCCCCGAGGAACAGCGCGAGGTCCTGGAGAAGCGCTTCGCGTCCCGCGCGGGCGCGGTGGAGAACTCCGACGGCTTCGAGTGGTTCGAGCTGCTGCGCCCCATCGAAGGCACCGACCAGTACCTCGTCTACACCCGCTGGCGCGACGAGGCCTCCTTCCAGGCGTGGATGGAGGGCCCCATGAAGGCCGCGCACCAGGGTGGCGGCGAGGGCGGCGGCGAACGCCCCAAGCCGGCCGCGTCCGGCTCCACCGTCTGGTCCTTCGAGGTCGTCCAGCAGGCCGCGCCCAAGAGCTGACCGGCACGATCCCTGCGGCGCCCCGCGAGCAATTCGCTTGCGGGGGCGCGTCCTTGTGCCCGCAGAATGACGCCATGGACGCCATGACCGAAACCCGTGCCCCGGCCGCCACCTGGTCCGTCGCCCCCGAGGCGCACGGCTCCCCCGTGGCCGCCGCCGCTGTGGCGCGCGTACTACACGGAGGTCAGCGACCGCTGGTACCTCCTCTACGAGGGCCGCCGAACCGACCCCGAGGAACTGGAGCGCGAGGTTGCCGCGGAGACCGGGGCGGATCTCGCGCCGCCGGCCGGGGTGCTGCTCGTGGCGCGGTACGGCGGGGAGCCCGTCGGCACGGCGGGCGTCCGGCTGCTCGACGCGACGACCGCCGAACTCAAGCGCGTCTTCCTGCGCGAGGACGCGCGCGGCAAGGGCGGCGCCTCCGTCCTGCTGGCCGCCGCCGAGGACGCGGCGCGCGCGCTCGGCGGAGAGCGGCTCGTCCTCGACACCCGCACCGACCTGGTGGAGGCCCGCGCGCTGTACGCGCGGAACGGATACGAGGAGATCGAGCCCTACACCGACGGCCCGTACGCGCAGCACTGGTACGGCAAGAAGCTGACGCCCTCTCCGTAGCCGACGCTCTCTCCGCAGCCGACTCCCTCTCCGTGACCCCCGCGAGGTGCCCGGAAGCCCTACACCGCCCGGAGCATCCTCGCCCCGTCCCGCGGCCGCTCGGACTCCGAGCCGCACAGCTCACCGCTCAGCTCCTCGACCAGCTGGGCCAGGTCGGTCGGGCGCCGCGGGTCCCACCAGTCGCCGAGCAGTTCGGCCAGGGACTCCTCGCGGGCCTTCGCCAGCTTCCTCGCGACCTCCCGGCCGCGGTCGGTCAGCCGCATCTCCAGGCCCTGCCGTTCGGCGAGGCGCCGCTCCTCCACCTGGCGGGCGGCGGCGGTGATGACGGTCAGCGGCACGGTGGTGCGTTCGGCGAGCACGGCCGGCTCCACGGTGCCGTGCCGGGCGATGCGCAGGAGCAGCCAGCTGGCGGCGGGCAGCAGGTCGTAACCCGCCCGCGCGGTGATCTTCTCGTAGATCTCGCGCCGTCCCTCGCGGGTGCCGAGGACCGACAGGGCCCGCGCCACCTCGTCGTGGGAGGAGCGTTCGACGGGGTTGCTGGCCAGCGTCTGCGTCGTGTCGGGCGCGGTGACCGAGCCGCGCAGTTTGTCCTCGCGCAGGAACCAGGCGAGGAGGAAGGCCAGCAGGGCGACCGGCGCCGCGTACAGGAAGACGTCGGTGATCGACGAGGCGTACGCGTGCAGCGCGCTGGGCCGCAGTTCGGCGGGGAGCCGTGCGATGCCGCGCGGGTCGGCCTTCAGAGTGGTGACGCTCAGCCCCGGTGGCAGCTGCTGCCCGGCGAGGGCGTCGGTCAGCTTGTCGCCGAGCCGGTTGGTGAAGATCGTGCCGAAGATCGCGACGCCGAAGGAGGCGCCGATGGAGCGGAAGAACGTGGCGCCGGACGTGGCGACGCCCAGGTCCTCGTAGCTGACGGCGTTCTGCACGATGAGCACGAGCACCTGCATGACCAGGCCGAGACCGAGGCCGAAGACGAAGAAGTAGGCGCTCATCTCGGCGGTGCCGCTGTGCTCGTCCAGCTGGTGCAGCAGGAGCAGGCCGAGGGTGGTGACGGCCGTGCCCGCGACGGGGAAGACCTTCCAGCGGCCCGTCCGGCTGACGATCTGGCCGGAGGCCGTGGTGGACAGGAGCATGCCCGCCACCATCGGCAGCATGTGCACGCCCGACATGGTCGGCGAGACGCCCTGGACGACCTGGAGGAACGTCGGCAGGTAGGTCATCGCCCCGAACATCGCGAAGCCCACGATGAAGCTGATCACGGCGGAGAGCGTGAAGGTGCGGACGCGGAACAGCTTGAGCGGCAGCACCGGTTCGGCGGCCTTGCGCTCGACGGCGACGAAGGCGGCGGCGAGGACCACGCCGAGCACCGCGAGGCCGATGATCTGCGGCGAGCCCCAGGCCCAGGTGGTGCCGCCGAGCGAGGCGACGAGGACCAGGCAGGTGGCGACGGACGCGATGAGGAAGGTGCCGAGGTAGTCGATGGTGTGCTTGGTGTCGCGCACCGGGATGTGCAGCGCGGCGGCGATGACGAGGAGCGCGATCACGCCGATCGGCAGGTTGATGTAGAAGACCCAGCGCCAGCTGAGGTGCTCGGTGAAGAGCCCGCCGAGCAGCGGCCCGAGGACGCTGGTCGCGCCGAAGACGGCCCCGAAGAGCCCCTGGTACTTGCCGCGCTCCCGCGGCGAGACGAGGTCGCCGACGATCGCCATGGACAGCACCATGAGCCCACCGCCGCCCAGGCCCTGGAGCGCCCGGAAGCCGATGAGCTGCGGCATGTTCTGCGCCATGCCGCAGAGCGCCGAGCCGACCAGGAAGATCAAGATCGCGGTGAGGAAGAGCTTCTTGCGTCCGTACTGGTCGCCGAGCTTGCCCCAGAGCGGGGTCGCGGCCGTCGCGGCCAGCATGTACGCGGTGACGACCCACGACAGGTGGTCCATGCCGCCCAGCTCGCTGACGATCGTCGGCAGGGCGGTGGAGACGATGGTCTGGTCGAGGGCCGCGAGCAGCATGCCGAGGAGCAGCGCGCCGATGGAGACGAGGACACCGCCGGGCGGGTGCCCGTTCCCTCCGTGGCCACGCGACGGTTCGGGCCCCTGCTCCGCGGGGCGGGCGCTGACATCCTGCGTCATGGGCACCTCCTGGGCGTCCGTGGGTGGTGGGGGGTGTGGGCCTGGCGGGGGGGTCGTCCCCCTCCATCGTGGTCCGTGTGACCGGTTATGGCCTGTTGAAGCATGGGTCTGCATAATCGGTCGGCGGGGTTCTCGGGGCGGGCGGGGCACGGGAGCGGAGGGGTGGCGGCGGTGACCGGAGACGACGGCCGTGACCGCGGA